>CALWKJ010000001.1 GCA_944381225.1 uncultured Clostridia bacterium
CATTTTCACGAAGATTTCATGGTAAAGAATATTTGGAAGAATTATATAAAAAACTTGACGAATTTATAAAACAAGGTAAAACATTGATACTTGCCCCTCATGATGAAACAATTAAATATTTAGTTGATAAAAATATTAAATTTTGTTTTGTTTTTCCAAAAAAGACAATGAAAGAAGAAATTATAAAAAGAATGACAACGAGAGATAATCCACAAGAAACAATTCAACAAAATGCTGATTTATTTGATAAGTTTTATGAGGAAAACATTAAAGAAAATAAATCTGTTATACATTATGAGTTTGACAAAAACGAATATTTGGAAGATATTATTTTCAATAAATTTAATTACAAAATAAAATAAAAAAACTGCCAATGGCAGTTTTTTTATTATTATTTTTATTTTAATGAAATATTTTTTACAACAAAATAAAGTATTCCGTTTGGTGTTTCAACATTAACTTCATCGCCTATTACCTTGCCAAGAACTGCTCTCCCAACCGGAGATTCATTGCTAATTAATCCTTGTTTTGGATCGCTTTCTGTTGAACCAACAATTTTGTATTTTACTTCTTCATCAAAAGTTTTATCATATAAAGTTACATAACAACCTATGCTGACTTTTGATGTGTCAACCTTTTTTATTATTATGCAATTTCTTATTTTTGTTTCCATTTCGCTTATTTCTGCTTCTATGCGAGCTTGTTCGTCTTTGGCAGCATCGTATTCAGCATTTTCGCTTAAATCTCCAAATTCTCTTGCAAGACCTATCTTTTTTGTAACTTCTGGTCTTCTTACTGTTTTATAATAATCCAACTTTTCTTCAAGTTGTTTTTTCCCTTCTTGAGTTAAATATACAGGTTCCATAGTACGCTCCTTTTTTTGTAAAAAAAATACAAGTGGTTACCCACTGTTTAATTGACAAGCGATATTGTAACAATATATGTAAATCTTGTCAATTATTTTTTACAAATTTAAATTTTTCTTCTTAATAATTTATGAATATTAGCAAAAAATATTCACAAAATATTTACAAAGGAGAAATCATGGCACTAATTTCTTTTTTGGCACTGATTATTGGTGGACTTAATTGGATGAGTATTGGTTTGTTGCAATACGATTTTATAGCTGGTTTCTTTGGCACACAAGCAAGCATTTTTTCAAGGCTTGTATATATTGCTATTGGTGTAGCCTGCCTTCTTGTTATATACAATAGTTTAAAACACAAGGGCAAGGTTTTTTTGTTTGAAAAAAAGAATAAAAAAAGTGAAATTTCTCAAAATCAAGAAGAACATCATGACATTTTAGCAGACTAAAAAAGCACGAAAATATTCGTGCTTTTTTATTATAATCTCTTCTCTATTTCTTGAGTAACCTTATCGATAAACTCATTAAGCTTAAACTGATTGGTTTGATTTGTTCCCCTTTGTCTTACCGATATTGTATTAGAATTTATTTCATTTTCTCCAATTATAACAATGTATGGAATTTTTTGCGTTGTGGCGCTTCTTATTTTGTAACTTATTTTTTTTTTTTTTTTATCAAGTTCAACTCTAATTTTGCTTCGTTCCATTTCATCTTTCACAGTTTTGCAATAATCAACAAATTTTTCTGATATAGGCAATATCATTACTTGAATTGGCGCAAGCCATGTTGGAAAGGCACCAGCGTAATTTTCTGTTATTATTCCAATAAAACGGTCTATAGAGCCATATATAACTCTGTGTATCATAATAGGCTCTTGTTTAGTTCCGTCTTCTTCCACATATTCAAGATTAAATCTTTTTGGAAGTTGCATGTCTAGTTGTATGGTTCCACACTGCCACGTTCTGCCTATTGCATCTTTTATGTGAATGTCTATTTTGGGCCCGTAAAATGCGCCGTCTCCTTCATTAATTACATATTTTCTTCCAATGCGATTTAAAGCATTTTTTAATGAAGTTTCTGCACTTTCCCAATCTTGTGTATTGCCTATGTGATTTTCTGGCATTGTAGAAAGCTCTAAATGATATTCTAGATTAAACACTTTATACATTTTGTCAACCAAACTCAAAACGTTTTTGATTTCTTCTTCTATTTGATTTGGTCTCATAAATATATGTGCATCATCTTGCGTAAAGCATCTAACTCTAAACAAGCCATGCAATGTCCCACTGGCTTCGTGTCTATGAACTTTACCAAGTTCGCCAACTCTTAATGGCAAATCTTTATATGAGTGTATATTCTCTTTGTAGTACAACATTCCACCCGGACAATTCATTGGCTTAATTGCAAAATCTTCATCTTCTGCCTTAAAAGTGTACATGTTTTGTCTGTAATGATCCCAGTGTCCTGAAATTTCCCACAGTTTTCTATTCATCGCCATTGGCGTTTCTATTTCTTCGTAACCGGCTTTTTGGTGTTCTTCTCTCCAAAATTTTATTAATTCGTTTTTTACAATCAAGCCCTTTGGCATGTAAAATGGCATTCCTTGAGCATATTCGCTTATAAAGAAAAGCCCTAGTTCTTTGCCAAGTTTTCTGTGGTCTCGCTTTTGCGCTTCTTCCATCATTGTTATATAATCTTTTAATTCTTGCTTGTCCAAAAATCCGTATACATAAATTCTTTGCATCATTTTATTTTTTTCATTGCCTCTCCAATATGCGCCAGACACTCTGTTTATTTTAAAGGCAAAATTTTTTAACTCTTTGGTATTTTCAACATGAGGCCCCTTGCACAAATCAGTAAAGACATCACCTAATGAATACACAGAAATTTCAGAATTTTCGTCGAGTTCATTTATAAGTTCAATTTTATATGGCTGTGTTTTAAACATTTCAAGTGCTTCTTGCCTTGATACGTCCCTTTTTTTCATATCCAAATTTTGTTTAATAATTTCATGCATTGTTTGTTCAATTTTATCAAAGTCTTCTGGTGTTATGTTGTGCTCCATATCAAAATCATAATAAAATCCATTTTCAATGGCTGGACCTATTCCAAATTTTACATCTTCATTAAATATCTTTTTAACAGCTCCTGCCAAAACATGACTCATTGTGTGTCTTGCTTTTTGCAAATATTCGTCTTTTTCTTCCATATGTTCCTCCTAAAAATAAAAAACGCCCTTAGAATCTAAGGGCGAAAATTTTCCGCGGTTCCACCTTAATTGCAAGTTGCCTTGCCTCTTATTTTGTGAAATTTGGTTCACTCCATACCCAAAAAAGTGGTTTCGCACAAAAGTTTCTTTAAACGGCTTACAGCCACGACCGTTTTTCTCTATAAAGAAATTGTTTTTGGTTACTTGTCTTTTTTATAGGTAATTCAGTTTACCCTTTAAGTATATACCCATCTAAAAATTTGTCAAATATTTTTTAATCTTTCTTTTCATTATTTTGCTCTTCAACAACAATTTCATCTTCTTTGGTGTTATTTGCATTTTCATTTTCGATTATTATTTGTGGATGTTTGTTTGTTTTTGGTAAATTTTCCCAATTTTTAAAATAATCTGCTCTTTCTAAAAAAATAAACAATACAGTTCCAATTAACAACACGGCTAAATTTATAAATGGTCCTGCACCGAAAACAATTCCGTATTGCTTATTTGCTAAAATCATGAACCATGATAAAAACAACATTATGGCAGTTAAAATAAACATTGTTATTAAAGCAATCTTTAAAAGCAAATACGATGTTATTTTGCCAACAGTAACTTCAAATTTAACTGCATTATACTCGTTTAAAATTTCAAGCAAACACAAGACAAAAACAAAAATTAAAAGCATAAAATATACAACTAAAAATACGCACAATAAAACATGCCAAAATCCCAAATTGGTTAAATAGCACATGTCGTAAAAACTGTATTTAATATTGGAATTTTTTATCACAATAACTGCAAAAATCATTGCAAGCAAACTAATTACACTTATTGTCATACCCAATACATATGGAAATTTCCTTTTTAAATTATTCATTGCAATCTCCTATTGTTATTATAATATACATTTGCCCATTTTCCAACATTTTTATAAAAATATTACTCGCCAGACAAATTTAGCAAAATTTCGACAGTATTTATATATGTTAAAAAATTTTTAAATGTTTTAAATTTTTAAATACTGCTTTTTGTATCTGTTGACAAATTATAAAAAAAAATGTTATTGTTTTTATGCATTTATGGAGAAAAAAATGAATTTTAAATACGATATATCAATAGACGAAAAATGGCGAAAATACTGGGAAGACAATAAAACTTATAAATTTGATAAAGATTCAAAAAAACCAAAATATTATTTGTTGGAAATGTTTTCATATCCTTCGGCAAGCAAACTTCATTTGGGGCATTGGTGGAACTACAGTTTGCCAGATAGTTTTGGCCGCATGAAAAGAATGCAAGGATACAATGTTTTTCAACCAATGGGATTTGATGCTTTTGGTCTTCCTGCAGAAAACTATGCAATAAAAACTGGAATCCATCCAAAGGACAGCACTGCTAAAAACATTGAAACAATGGAAGAGCAATTAAAAAAATTAGGCGCCACTTATGATTGGGACTATGAAATTAAAACAAATGAAGAAGAATATTATAAATGGACACAATGGATTTTTTTGCAACTTTACAAAAATGGTCTTGCCTATAGAAAAGATGCTCCTGTTAACTATTGTCCAAAGTGCCAAACAGTGTTGGCAAATGAGCAAGCAAGTGGTGGCGAATGTGAAAGATGTCACAGCAAAGTTGAACATAAACATTTAACACAGTGGTTTTTTAAAATTACTGAATATGCCGACCAATTAATAGAAGGTTTGAAAAATTTGGATTGGCCAGAGAAAACCAAGAGAATTCAAACTAATTGGATTGGAAAAAATACCGGCAGTATGGTAGATTTTGCACTAGAAGAATTTGACCAAAAAATTACAGTTTTTACAACTAGAGTGGATACATTAATGGGTGTAACGTATGTTGTGTTGGCTCCAGAAAATAAACTTGTAGATTTAATAACAACAAAAGAGCAAAAACAAGAAGTTGAAAAATACAAAGAATATGTTACTCATTTAAGCGAGATTGACCGAACAAGCACAGTAAAGGAAAAAACAGGTGCTTTTACCGGTGCATATGCAATTCATCCAATTACAAAACAAAAAGTTCCAGTGTGGATTAGTGATTATGTTATTGAAAGTTATGGAACTGGAGCTGTTATGGCTGTTCCAGCACACGATGAAAGAGATTTTGACTTTGCAAAAAAATTTAATCTTGAAATAAAACAAGTTATAACAAATAAAGAAAAAAATGCAACTCTTCCTTATGTTGAAGAAGGATATTTAATTAACAGTGGACTATATGACAATCTCACAACAAAAGAAGCCAAAGAAAAGATTGTAGAAGATTTGCAAAAATTAAATTTAGGGAAAAAGACAACTACTTATAGGCTTAGAGACTGGTTAATTTCAAGGCAAAGATATTGGGGAGCTCCAATTCCAATTATATATTGTAAACATTGTGGAATTGTTCCTGTTGATGAAAAAGATTTGCCTGTTAAACTTCCTTACAATGTTGATTTTAAGCCAAACGGAAAATCACCTTTAGCCTATTGCGATGAATTTTTGCACACAACGTGCCCAAAATGTGGACGACCTGCAATACGAGAAACAGATACTTTGGACACATTTGTTTGTTCATCTTGGTACTATTTAAGGTATCTTGATCCACATAACGACAAAATGCCATGGGATAAAAAAATAACTGATAAATTCATGAATGTCGACAAGTATGTTGGTGGAGTTGAACACGCTGCTATGCACTTGCTTTATGCAAGGTTTATTTATAAAGCACTTAGGGACATGGGATATGTTTCTTATGACGAACCTTTTCAAAGCTTAGTTCACCAAGGCACAATCTTGGGGAGTGATGGACAAAAAATGAGCAAAAGTTTGGGAAATACCGTTACTGCAGACGATTATGTCAACAAATACGGCAGTGATGTATTTAGATTGTATTTAGCATTTGGATTTTCATACACAGAAGGTGGTCCTTGGTCTGATGATGGAATAGTTGCAATCAGCAAATTTTTTCAAAAAATTCAAAGAGTATTTGAAAATTTTGCAAATTTAAAACCAAGCGATTATAACAAAATAGATGAAGAATTGACTATCAGTATGCACAAAACAATAAAGGCAGTAACCACTGACATAGAAAAATTCCAATTTAACACTGCAGTTGCTAGATTAATGGAATACACTACTGCTTTGCAAAAATATCAAACAAAATCTGAGCGCAATTATGCTCAGGAAAAAGAAGCCATATTGAACTACGCAAAACTTTTATCTCCATTTGCACCTCATTACATGGAAGAAGTTTGGGAAAGTTTAGGCGAGCAAAATTCTATATTTAATCAATCATGGCCACTTTATGATGAAAACAAAACAGTATCAAAAAATATTGAAATTGTAATTCAAATAAATGGCGCAATTAAATCTAGAATAATTATTCCTTGTGGACTTGAAACAAGCGAAATGGAAAAAATTGCCCTTTCAGACGAAAAAGTAAAAAATTTGTTAATTGGAAAAAATATAAAGAAAATAATTGCTATTAAAGATAAATTAGTCAACATAGTTGCAATATAAAAAAAAACTTACATTTAATGTAAGTTTTTTTGTTTTAAAGTTAATCTTTTTATAAAAATAACATTTTCAAAATCTTGTTTTATCATGTCATTATCAGGAAAATATGGAAGTTTCTTTTTTTGCAAAATCATTTCTTTTATTTTTTTTGTTGCAAATAGAAATAATTTTTCTTTACACGAATTTAAATTTGTGTCTGTTATATCTTTCATCACTATTCCCGGAACAAAGCCGTGATAAGAATTATTTTCTAATGTAACAACCAGTGGCACGCTTAATTGTTCTTTGCTTAGAGTGTTTATCTCTTGACTTGGCTTGTTGATTTCTTTATCGATTTTAAACGATTCCCTTCGAAATGCCATTTTCCCTCCCATGTGTTTTAATTATAACATTGCATATGGATTTTGCAAAGTGTTTAACACAAACTTATTTAACAGGGTTTGCATCTACTACACTCTTTCTTCTTCTTTTTTTCTAAATCAACTTCTTATAAAGAACTACATTATTCAAGATTTATGGTTGAACTTTCTTCTGTTTGCTTTTTATTCTCCTCTTTATTTTTTGCATTTTCTGTCTCAATTTCTAATTGGACTTCTACATTTAACCCAATGATTTTAATGACTTGCGATAATAGTGCAAGTTTTTGCTCAACTGAGAAATTTGCCAATGCTTGTAAATTATTTTCTGTTAAAATATTGTTTTTTTGTGGTGATTTTTCTTTTTCAGAATTTACAGAATACTCATCCAATAAAGCAATATGACCTATCTTTTCATAGTCATTATCTCCACTTAAGATATGTTTTAAATCTTTTTTCTTAATAACTTCGTCATTTTTGTATGTATAATATTCTTTTGTTGCTACGTCATAATAAACTTCTGGATTTTTAAAATTCATCATTTTTTGCAGGTCATAGTGGTCGTAATAATCTTGTGGTAAATCTCCGAATATATCTATTATTCCATTTGCATCTGAATATGTTTCTTTTAGATATTTATTTACCTCTTCTAATGTTAAATCTTTTACTTTATGTAATTGATTATTGTAAAAAACTTCAACGCCCTCTAAATATTTAATCAAATTGTTATACGGGTCTTTATATTTCAATCCTGTTTTCCTATCTTCCTCTGATATTTTAATCATTTTCTTGCATGTGTCTAATTGCTCTTGCGTTATACCTTTTTGTGCAACTCTTTTTATTATATTGCTAAGCACCTTTAATGCTTCATTTACCTTGTTTTTACTGGTTAATATGTTAAAATTATTTAATGTTAAATTGTTTGTCAAAACAATCGGCTTGTAATTTGCAGAATATACCAACCCTCTTTTTACCCTCAATTCGTTAATTAAAAGCCCAGCAAAGTCATTAAACAAATATGCTTCAATATGCAAAAACAATGTGCTTTCCCTTTCAATACGCTTTTGCATAAAAGACACGTTTATTTCTACTGTTTTTTGATTTGGGTCTGTTATTAAGGAAACGTAATTCTTTAATGGTTTATATTCGGTTGTTTTATACTTAATTGCATTTTCTTTTTTGGAAATTGCATCTTTTACAAAATATTTTTCGCACAAGTCTTTTATGTGTTCAAATTCATAATTGCTAACTACAGATATCACCATGTTTTCAGAGCAAAAAACCCTTTCTTTGTACTCTAGCAAAACATTTTTATCTATATGTGAAATTGTTTTTTTTGTACCTAATATATTTTCGCCTTTTTTATCTGATTTTTTTATGCGTTTTATGGCGACTTCAAGCCAATCTGGTGGCGATGTTTCATCCTTACTCATTAAAATATCTTCGTTTATCGCCATTCTTTCATTATCAATGCTTTTTTTGGTAAACTTATTATTCCTAATTAATTTTCCATATAAATCGAATGTCTGCTCCAAAACCGTGTTAGGTGCATTGGCATAAAAAGTTATAAGCTTTTGAGATGTGTAAGCGTTGGATATTACATTGTTGTCTTTAAAAATTTTAAACAATTTTTCTGCTTTAATTTCTGGCAATTCGTTTAATATCATATGCTTCAAAAAATGCGCTGTTCCAGGTATTTTATCTTGAGAAGAACCTCCTATAAAACCAACATGGAATTCTGTTGTGTTTGTTAAATTGTGTTTAAAGTATACAAGCGTTGCACCATTTTCAAATTTGTAAATTCTGTGATAGCGAGATATTTCTTCCATATTTCCTCCGTTCATATAGGCTTATAATAACATACGAAAGGCGTTTTGTCTATACCCAAAATTAAAAAAACACACCACTTTAGGTGTGTTTATTAATATAAAATTATTTTGCTGCTTCTAATAACTTATACAGCCTTGCTTGCTTTCTTGATGCACAATTTTTGTGAATGACATTTTTGCTAACTGCTGAATCTAAAACAGAAACAACTTCTTTGAGTAATTGCGATGCTTTTTCTAAATCTTTCTCAGCTACGGCTGTTTTATATTTTCTGACAACAGTGTTTATTTGTGATTTTACCATTCTGTTTTCTGCATTTTTCTTTAAATTAACTTTTACTCTTTTCTTTGCTGATTTAATGTTTGGCACGATAGTATCTCCTTTATGTAATCTCGTGTATTTTAACACAATTAACTTTTCTTTGCAAGCGTTTATTTTAAAATTTTCAGTTATTTTGCATTTTTTAATTATATTACCAATTTTATTTTTTGCTATTTACAATTAATTGCTTTGTTTTTTTTGTAAATTCGTATATACTAATTTAAAATAAGAAAGTAGAGGTAATTATGAAACATTTTAGATTAACTCTTTCGATTATAATGCTAGCTTTAATCTTAATTTTGTTTAGTTTTGGTGTTTACGCTATTTTAAGACCAAACACAGGTATAGCCAACAATACTGACTTTATCAGTGGCGATGAAAATGTTTTTGTTAGCGTAGATTGTTTGTATAACGGTCCAACCTTAACAACTGCAGATGCTACACCTACAAAATCATACGTAATAAACCAAACCGACCCAGATAGTTACAAAGATGGACCAATAACTCTTGACAGTTGGAAACTTGGAAGAACTGATTTTACTTCTACACAAACGGTTATATCGTTAACATTTACAATAAAAAATTTAAACACAAAAAACTCACTAAATGTTTCTATGACAAACTTGGCATACGACTTTAATCAAAGATTTACAACTACATATAAACAGGCCCCTTCTGTTGAAGAACTAGAACAAGCCGGAGCATCTGATTGCGAATCAACTTCAGCCAGTGCAGTTTGCCAAGTGCCAACAATAAATATTTTGCCAGGGCAAAGTTGTTGCATAAAATTAATATATGAATTAAAAAATTTCAGCAGTAGTTTCTCATTTGAAAACAATGTGCAAGTTTTGTTTGAAAGCTCATTATAATAATAAAAATCGGTCTAAAGGCCGATTTTTAATTACATAATATAAATTCAATAATGTATATTAGGGCATTATCTAAACTCATTTTTCCATTTTTAACAAAATATTCTATCTCAAATAATTCATATAATATTGACTTTAATTTAACAGCGCTAAACTTTTTTGCTTGCTGTTGTAATTTTGTAATTGCATATGGTTTCACCATTAAGGCATTTGCAATTTGCAAATCACTTGAATTTTTTGATGCAACACAGAAGAACATTCTTTGAAATGTAACTGAAATTAAATTAAATAGTTGTGAATTTTTATCTGGCGTGCCCATCAATTTGCAAAGTGTTTCTAAACTTAACTGTGTGTCTTTGTTGGCAAGATGTGTTAATAGGTCAAAAATTATAACCTCATCACTTTGTGCAGTTAAATTTGTTACGTCTTGCAGTAAAATTTCATCTTTATCATTGCTGTAGCAAACTAGTTTTTGCAATTCTAAGTTTATTCTATTTAAATCCTTTGCGCAATATTCAATCAAAGTATCGCTTGCCTGTTTTGATATTTTTTTCCCATATGACTCACATAAGTTTATTACGAAAGATATAAGCTCGTAGTCGTTTAATTTCATTTCAACTTTTTCTATGTTCAAAAAATCAAATACTTTGCTGTTTTGCGTGTCAACAAAAATTAATGTTGTCATAGGGTTGGAATTTAAGACATACGCCTGTAACTTTTTTCTATCTGTTTCAGATATGCTTTTTACATCTTTAACAACACACATTCTTTTGTTTTGAAAAAAACTTAATTGTTCACAACTTTGAATTATTGCATCACTGGAATAATTTTCATCATCAAATTTTGTAATGTCATATTGGCTTTTTATTTGTAAAAAATTTGCAATGTGCTCTACACTTTTTTGTGCCAAAAAACTATCTCCCAAAAAAAGATAGACGTTTTTATATTCTTTAAGGCTCAAAAATTGTATATAATTCATTAAATCTCCTAAGTGAGTATATCACTTATAAAACTTTTTTCAAACATTTTAAATTAAATTACTGATGTTAAAAATGTGCAAAAAAATCCTAACGCCATAATTAAACAAACGCAAATGGTTTTATAATTTTTGTTTAAATTCACATAGTTCGAAAATGTAAAAATTGAAATATAACTGCTTATTACCAATACATCATTAAAAGCGTATAGTGGCAAATTTGCCCAACTTAAAGAACCAACAAAGTTTGCTAACAATGTCACTCCTGCATACATAACTTCTAAAATTTTTAAAAAGAAACTCAAAAATGGTAAAATCATACAAACTGGAACACTTATAAATGTAAGCATAAATGCAAATTCAAAAAATGGAACGCAAATTAAATTTATTAAAAGCGAAAATACATTGAAATTATTATTATATACAGTTAAAATTGGAATTAAGCCAATTTGGACAGAGATAACAAGTGAAAGTGAATTTGATATTTTTGGATTTAAATTAAATTTTATTAACTGATTTTTAATTGGTTTTGTCAAGGTGAATATACAAAACACACAAGCAAAGCTTAACAAAAAGCCAGCGTCAAAAACATACAATGGTTTAAAAATTAAAATTATAATTGCACACAAGCCCAAACTATTAAGTTTGTCATATTTTTTACCAACTACAAGCGAAAAATAAAAAATTAAACTCATTATAAGTGCTCTTACTATTGAAGGAGCCCAATCACACAAATATGTAAAAAATAACAATAATATAAATAATAAAAAGAAATTTAACCATTTGTTTGTTTTTAATTTTTTCAAAATATAAGATATAAGCGAAACAATCAAAACAATGTGCATGCCACTAACGGCTAACAAATGCGCCATGCCACTATCCATATATGCATCATCTATTTCTGGATTTAATGTAGTTTTATCTCCAAACATCACTGTTGTTATTAATCCAGACATTTCTTTTGATAAATGTTTTTCCAAAAATTTTGTAAAGTATTGTCTTATTTTTTCATCTAATTTTAAATACCCTTTCCTTACAATGATGTTTTCATAAGTGGTGTTGCTTTTATATGGAGTGTTATTTTTGTAATAATAACTTTTGTATCCGTCTTGAGTAAAAATTTCAACCTTGTTTAGTTTTCCTTCAAAAAACACTTCACTGCCCAATTCAATTTCAAACTCTCCACTCACGCTTAAACTTATGTTAAACATCTTTTTGTCGCCGTCTATTTGTATGGAATCAAGAGTTAATATTTTGTAATTATTTCCATCATAAATTGCACAAACTCTGCCACTTACAAAAACATTGCTTTCGTAATTTTTACCAAAAAACACACTTGTTCCAACAAAAAAGTAAACTACTCCAACCAAAAATACAACAATTAGCAAAATAAATCTTTTTATGTTTTTTGTTTTAATAAATAAAATTAACAGACATATAAAACCTGCAAAAACTAAAACTATATGAGCAAAAGACAAATTAAAAATTTGTCTTGCTAGAATTATTCCAAGCATGAATGATATTGCAGTATAAAAAATAGGCCTAAAATTTATATTTTTCACATAGTCATTAAATCACAAAAAATTTTGTAATTCAACAAAATTTTTAATGTTTTTATATCATTTTTTTATAAAAAATTCTGTTGCCTAAATATTTTAATTTAAAACTTGCAAATTGTTTATGCGTTTGATATAATACTAACGAAGGCCTTATGGTCAAGAGGTTAAGACGCCGCCCTCTCAAGGCGGAATCACGAGTTCGATTCTCGTTAAGGCTACCAATAAAAATCACTTGCAAGTTATGCAAGTGATTTTTTTGTTTATTTATTTTTTTAATTCTTCAAGTTCTGTTTTTAATTTTTGATTTTCTGCTTTTAATGCTTCATATTCTGTTTTTAAAATTTTTACGTATAATTTGTCATCTATAAAGTTTGTTTGACTTTCCTTTTTTGAACTTAAAATCCATAAGGCTATTAACAATCCAACTGCAACAACACAAATCACGCTAAAGATTTCGGTCATGGCATCAATTTTAAATAAATCATACCCTCCTATAAGTAAAGACAACAAGATTTCCAACACAAACAATATAATATAACATATAATTTGCAAAGGCAAAATGCGCTTTTCAAGTTTTGTGCAAAGCGAAATTACAATCATAAAAAACGTACTAAACAATGCAATTATAGCAGTTATGGTATTAAAAGCATTATTATTGTCTAAAAGTGGCGAACAAAATATTATTAAAGCAAATAATATAGATACTGTTAAACATGAAATGCTAATAATAGCCAAAAGTTTGTTTCTTTTTAATACACTTAATTCATTAACCATAAAGCCACAGCCTACACACAAAGTTGCAAATATTAACAAAAACCTAAATGGTACGCCTTTAAATACCTCTAGCCCAAAAATACCAAGAATAAAAAACAAACATGTTATGCCCAATGAAACAAGCGAAGAAATTAAAAGTGCTTTTTTAATTTTTATCATATACTCCTCCAAAATTAAGGTAACACTTTTAAACACTTTTGACAAACAATGATTGTAATTTTTTAGTAAACTCATTCACTTTCTGTTGTTTTATTGATATTATTATCGGTCGCTACATTTTGATTACTTGGTAAATTCATTTTTAAAAAATTATGGATTTTGTGAATTTATTTCAAAAAAACAGCGTTTTGCTTTTTGAGTATGAAATATAAAAACACGAAGATTTTCGTGTTTTTTATTCAATAGTTAAAGAGTTTTTGTCGGTTAAAATAAAATATGGTCCTTGGTATGCTAAAACATTATCGTCATACAATTCCTCGTATCTTGATACACCCTTAATTGTTTTAACAACATCGCTTAATTCGTACTTCCCTTCTAAATTTTTCTGTAATTCATATCTGAATGTATCGCAACCTCTACTTATATAAACATATATATTCCCATTGGTTTGCATATACGCAGTTGCGTTTTTACCTGGTGCTATTTCAACACAGTATGTGCTTTGAATATCTGGAAAAAACACATTCATGTCATCATCTCTCCAGGCAACAAAACCATCAAAGCTTGTGTATTCGCTTCCTATAAGTAAGTTATTATTTTTTACAAAGCAAACATAAAACCAGTGTCCGTCTAATAATTCATTATTGTATGTTATAGATTTGTTTAAAGTTCCTCGGCCAACCATGTATATTGTCCCCTGAGTTGATGTTGAAATAAAAACTTCTGATCCATCTCCAATACCTTGTGGCAAAACATCTAAACACGTGGCTGAAAATGTCCAATCGGATTCCATTTCAAGTAAATTTTCTGAATTTAAACATATACTTTGAACTTTTTTAGTTTGGTCGCCATACAAAGCTCCAAAAAGAAAACTACCTTGATATGTTTCGTCATAAGTTAGTATTTGCGTATCTTGTTGCAGTGCAGGAAGTAAAAATAGTCTTTCATATTTTAAATGCAAATTTTGAAAATTGTATTGTGTTAGATCTGTTACATTTAAAGCCAAATTGTTTTTGTCTTGAACTCCGTATAAAATAAATCCGTTTGCTGTAGGATATGAAATGTAGTATTTATTGTTAAAACAAATTATTCTCACATTTCTCTCTTCATTAAAAATATAAATATTTTTAGCGATAATTTTTACACTGCATTTGCTTATATGTGTTGCTGCTGACACCTGTGCTTCAAGCATCACATGGTTAAGTTTTTTTGTTGGATAATAATACACAGGATCAAATTCGTATTTAAAATTTCCACTTTCAACAGAATTGTATACGCTTCTTATCATTACATCGTCATTAATATAAATTTTAATAGAATTATATTTATCCCCACTTATAGAACCCTGAATGGTATATTGAATTTCAATAGGCTGTGTTAGTTCACATGTAAAATAAACACGTGGACTGTAGTATATGGAAGATGTCATAATGCATGGTTCTATGAATGTGTATTCCATAAACTTTGTTGTTTCTGTTTGTAATGTCGTTGGAGTATCAGTGCCATCACCAGCACTTTCTTCAAGTACTGCAATTCTTGAATCTAAGGCATCAGCTTGCGCTTCTAAATCTTGTAAAAGCGTTGTCAAATTTTCAATATCTTGTGATAGTTCGCTATGTGCACTGTTGTTTTCCGTTTTCCCAATTTCATAATTTTCCAAATGCGAATTAAAATTTGAATATAATGAGTTGTAATTTCCTAAAAGTGTTTCATAATTTTGTTTGTGAGTTTCATAATCACTTGTATGTTCATCAAATTGCGTTCCAAAATCAATTAGTAATTGCTTTATTTCGTCCAAACACAACTTTACTGCCGTAATTTGCGATGTTGTGGTCATTTGCATTGCAATTGCCTTTATTCTTTTCTCAATTTCTTCTATTTGTGTTTTTATTTTTGAAATTATGCTATCTTCCATTTCATCTCCTTTTTTTATCATTTTAAAAGTGTTTTTTAATATTCTCAATCAACTATGACAAAAAATAACTAAAGCTTTTCTTTCAAATATTGATTTTTTTTATTTTTTATGATAGTATTTTTTTAAGGAGAAATGCATATGTCTGCAAAATCATCATTTTTAAATAAAAAATTTCTTATTGCTTTGTTAATTTTGGTGTTACTTACAGGAGCAGGCGTTGGTGCCTATTTTATATTTAGACCAACAGCTGACCTTTCTGCTCCGTATGAAACAACTTATAATCTTTACCAAAACAAAGAATATAATAAAACTTTAAAATACACTGATTCGTTAATAGATATTTTAAACAATTCTGATTTTTCTGAGTTGACCGAGCAACAAATTGAATTAAATGACTTTAAGTTAACCTATCAAATTTATAAAAATGCAATTTACTGTTTTGACAATATAGAACAATATCTGTACAAAGATTTAATCTTTACAAAAGATTTTGATAAAAACTTTTATAAAAACGAAAAAACTTTAAAAGACTTTTATAAAAAAATAGAAAATTCGTCAAATTCTTGTATTGAATATTATGACCTTTATTTGACAAAAGAAAGCATAGAGGGTTATGAATCCACCTTAAATTTTTTTCAAAAAATTGAAAATTTCAACAATTTATATAGTGTTTTTTTTAACGATGTAACAAATTATTTTAATTTAGTTGGAGAAATTTATAAAAATTATTTAATTGAAACAATTTCTGCAAATAAATATTCAAAATACACAATATACACAATTTGCAACTGGACAAAAGGGGTAGTTAGTGCTGCAACAAGTTCAAAAAGCAATGTGCTTGCAAACATTGTTGAATCATCGAATAATCTTGTTAATTTTGTTAAAAAGCACATAAATTTAATATCAAATAACTATTACAATAACATGGAATTTTATGATTCTCTTTTTAATTGCTTTAACTATGTTGATATAACTCAATGTATAAATGCTCTTGTTTTTAATGCTTATGACAGTTTTGTAAACACTTTGCCAAGCGATGTAAAAACATATGCTGTCAGCCTTAAAGAAAACTACTTTTTTTAATATTAAGGAGATAATATGAAAAAATTTTTAAATGTTGTTTTAATTTTAACAATGATACTTGTAAGTAGTTTTGTTTTTACTTCTTGCAAAGAAAAAGAAGAAGATAAATTTTATGAAACAACTAATCAAAAATTTTCAACTTTTATTCAAACAGTGTGTTTAAACGAAAAATATTTTAATGGTGTAAAATACGGAAATAACATACAAACTATATTAAATAACATAGAAAATAACAATTATTCAAGTGACAATAAAGAC
Source organism: uncultured Clostridia bacterium (assembly GCA_944381225.1). Taxonomy (GTDB): domain Bacteria; phylum Bacillota; class Clostridia; order Christensenellales; family UBA1242; genus UBA5893. The sequence continues at coordinate 16,693 of CALWKJ010000001.1, forward strand.
TTATATCAATATGAACAATTAAACGAAGTATATGACCAAATATTTGTTGTGTCATTTAAATTTTTATCTCAATTTGATGGAATATTTATTAATGTGCCACAAGAAATTCCAAAAAATATGAAAAAGAATTATTTATCTTTTGAAAAGTCTTTAGAAAGCGCTTTGACAAAATTAAACGATTTTGATAAAGAAATTGACTATCTAGACCAACACATTGTTGGAATAGATGAAGACCAAGCAACAAGTATTATTTCATTGCAATTATTAAAAAATTTCAAAAGAGCTTACATCGACATAAGTCAAACATTTATTGAACTTTCAAATCAATTTTTAAAATTGTGTGAAACATATATATATCCTTCTGTTAACAACTATATTCAAGATGGAAAGTATATAGAATTAACAGAAACTCAAATTACAAATCAAAAAACTTTGGCAAATTTAAAAAGTGCAATTTCAATAATAACACCTGCAATAAAATACTTAAATTCATTTAATGGCGAATATGAAAAAGTAAACAATGAAGTGTTCTTTGAAACACTAAATAATTTATCGAATTTGAATACTAAAATTGAAAATTCTACAAATGTTAAAGAACTCAACTCTTGGCAACTAACCTATAATGCTTATTGCAATGACCTGAATTTATTTAACAAAAGCTTAGAGAAAGTGAGTATGCAAAGCTTTAAAAAAGATTATAATTATGACATTGATTTATTTACACAAGCCAACATAGAAAATTTGGCATATATAAATAAAATTATTGAGTTTTCATCTCAAAGTATAACAACTTTATTTAACAGTGTTTATACTATTTGCAACTAAGGAGAACAATAATGGATTATAAAAAATTAGCAAACTTACTATATCCAAACGTGGATAAAACAATAGATTATTATTTAAAAAAATATCCAAAGCGCGATTTACCAAAAGGTGCAGAAGTAATGAGAATTGCTCCTAGTCCAACAGGATATCTTCACACAGGACATGCTTATAGTGCCTTTATATCAAGAGCCACCACAAGAAAAACAAATGGAGTTTTTTATTTTAGATTGGAAGATACAGACCAAAAACGATTAATTGAAAATGCAGGGACAATTGCATATGACATGCTTTGCTACTACGATATGAAACCAGATGAAGGATACACTGGAGACAATCGTCCTCAAATTGGAAATTATGGAGATTACATTCAATCTAAAAGATTAAAAATATACGAATGTTTTGCAAAATATTTAGTTTCTATTGGAAGAGCGTTTCCATGTTTTTGCGAAAAATCAGAAAATAAAGAGGACATATTAAACAAACGACAAGAACAACTAGAAAACTATGGAAATATAGAAGATAAAGATGTGTGCAGAAATTTAACATACGAAGAAATAGAAAAAAATATTAAAGACAATAAGCCATTTGCTTTAAAATTATTGTCTTGTGGAGATAGTAGCAAAACATTTAAATTTCACGACTTAATTAAGGGCGACAGAGAAATTAGAGAAAACACAAAAGACGTTGTTTTAATTAAAAGCAACAAAATTCCTCCTTATAGTTTAGCCCATGTTGTGGACGATACACTAATGGGAACAACTATTGTAGTTAGAGGCGAAGAATGGTTCCCTTCTCTTTCTGCACATCTTGAAATATTCAATGCTTTTGGATTTAAACCTCCAAAATATGCTCATACTCCTGTAATTTGCAAGTTAGACGAAAATGGCAACAAGAGAAAGCTCAGTAAAAGAAAAGACAAAGAAGCAGATGTTAGGTACTTTATTGAACAAGGATATCCTAAAGTTGCCGTAATTGAGTATCTTTTAAATTTATTAAATAGTGATTTTGAAATTTGGAGACAAAAAAATCCTACCCAAAGTTACAAGGATTTTGATTTTAAAATTGAAAAAATAGGTTCAAATAATCCAATGTTTGATTTTAATAAATTAAACGATATCTCTAAAAATTATATAAGCAAACTTTCTAAAGATGAAGTTTATTCAAATCTTTTAAAATGGGCTGAATCTTATGACTTTGACTTTTACAATTATTTGCTTAACAACGAAGAATACTGCAAAAATGTTTTAAACATAGATAGAGAAAATGCTAAACCAAGAAAAGACATAGAAAAATGGAGTGATGTTAAAAATTCCTTTTCTTATATGTTTAACTATAATAATCATCCTTTTGCCCCAAATTATAATTTAGAAGGAATAGATTTGAACAAACTTAAAGAGGTTTGTTTGTCATACGCAAAAATATACAATAAAGACGATGACAAACAACAATGGTTTGAAAGAATAAAAAAGATGGCACAAGATTTAAACTATGCCACCGATAATAAACTTTATAAACAAAATCCTGAAAACTACAAAGGTAATGTCAGCGATGTTTGCATGTATATAAGAATCGCAATAACTGGCAGAAAAGAATCTCCAAATTTATATTCTTTATGTTCTCTGTTAAGCAAAGATGAAATCGTGAAAAGATTAACATCAAAATTTTAACTAATTAAATATTACAATATTCTGGTTTTGATGGCGTCAATTCTTTGTCTATCGTTGTAATAATAATTTCTTGATATGCATCAACATCTAGTTTTACTGTTGCATCAATAGTATATGATTCTTCCCTTTCAATTTTTCTTAAATATAATGTTTCTTTTTCAATATAATATGTCAATTTCATCGACTTGTACATAATGCCGTTTAAAGCTCCCTCTCTCAATGCGTTGTCAATAAACTTTTGTGGAATTTTTGAAACATCATAAACAAATGATATGATATAGTATTTTTGATTTGTTGTTCTATCAAATTTAACTAAAGTCGAATTGTCTCTGTTTGCTGTTATGCAGAAAACATCATAAGCTAAATTATCATATTTATAAACTTCTTCTTTTGAAACAGTATCCTGTTGAATAAGATAATCCCAATTTGGTATTTTGTCTTTATCATAAGAAGAAGTTTTTTTGTATTCTATATTTTGACCATTATCGTTTGAATAAAAATATCGATAATATGTTTTACCCAAACTACTTGTGCAAGATGTGTGTGTTTCTTTTAAATAATAATCTCCAGACAATGTAATAGTTTCGTTTGATGTTTGAGTGGCTTTGCCCAATCCCAATATGTCTGCTGTTGCAGTCATATTTAAAACAACCTTTATTCCTTTACAACTATTAATAAACTCCATCGCATCTTCCAAACACTTAAAACCATTAGAATAAACTGGTACTTCAACAGATGGTTGTTGCGTTTGATTGTTTTCGTTTCCATCTTCCGTTTCACTTTCATTGTCATCGAACATATCTTCAAGGTCGTCTATATTTGTGTTTCCAGTTACTGGTGGCACAATGTTTTCTGTGTAAAGTTCAAGTCCTACACAAAACGATATTAAAAGCACACACGCTATTATAATTGAAAAAATCTTTTTTACAGGTTTATTTTCCATAAATTTCCTTTCTTTAGTATTTATATGCACAAAAATACTAACACAATAGAAAGCTTTCGTCAAGTATGTTAAATATATAATGCAAACAATGTAACAAATATATCTAAGTGAGAATTAAATTGCTTGCTTTGTTGACTTTTAATTTTGTTTTACTTATAATTTAAGTTGGAGAAAGTAATGCAAGAATTAAAACAAATGTGGGAAAAAGTTTTGTCTAAAATTCAAAGTATGGTCAGCATTGTTTCATATGAATTGTGGATAGAGCCTTTAGAAGTTTTAGATTATGGTGAAAAGTTAATTTTAGCAGCAAATTCTCAAACTGCAAAAAAACAACTTTTAAAAAATCATATAAAAGAATTGACAGAATGTATAGAAAGTGTTTTTGGAAATCAAACAAATTTTGAAATTTTAGACCCAACCGAAAAAGAAGAATATTTAACAAAAAACAAACCCAATGAAAATCAAGCTGTTGTTGAAAACGAATTTGCAGAAGAAAAATGTATGTTTAATTCAAAATACACATTTGACAACTTTATTGTTGGAAAAAGCAATCAATTTTGTTATGCAGCAGCAAGAGCAGTTGCAGAAAATCCAGGTCAAAAATTAAATCCTCTATTTATATACGGAGGTGTTGGACTTGGCAAAACTCACCTTTTGCACGCCATTGGAAATTATTTAAAACAAAACAATCCAAAATTAAAAATTCAGTATGTAACTTGTGAAAAATTCACAAATGACTACATTGAATCATTGGGAACAAACAAAGAAAAAGGAACAGTTAAAGGCACTGCAGAATTTAGAGAAAAGTACAGAAACTTAGATGTTTTAATGGTTGATGACATACAATTTATATCAAAAAGAACAAGCACTCAAGAAGAATTTTTCCATACTTTTAATGATTTGTATCAACAAAATAAACAAATAATTATTTCGTCAGACAGACCTCCAAAAGAAATTGAAACGCTTGAAGACAGATTAAGGTCAAGATTTTCAAGTGGATTAATACAAGATATTCAATCTCCAGATTACGAAACAAGAGTTGCCATTCTTAGAAAAAAAGCTCAGTTAGAAAAATATTTTATAGATGATGATGTTATTGAATTTATTGCCGAAAAAGTAGACACCAACATAAGAGAAATGGAAGGTTTACTCAGTAAAGTTTATTTTTTTGCAACGCTTTTAGGCAAAAAATCTGCAAGTATAGATGAAGCAAAGGAAGCGTTTAAAGAGCAACTTGATGTTCAAAAAGAAAAACTCACTCCCGAGAAAATAATTCAAACTGTTTGCGACTACTATAACGTAGAGTACAGTGAAATTACTGGAAAGAAAAAGTCAAAGGAAATTGTAGAACCTAGAATGATTGCCATTTATTTAATAAGCGACATGATTGACATTCCATTAATTTCAATAGGAAGATTGTTTGGTAACAGAGACCATACAACCATAATTCACTCAAGAGATAAAATTACAGAACTTTTAAAACACGACCACAAAACAAAGACAATTATAAATGATATAAAAAACAAAATAAGTGAAAAATGTTAATATGTTGATACAAAAAAAAATTTATGCACAGTTTTTCCACATAAACTTAATACAACATAGCACATATTTTATTAAAAAAATAGAAAAATTATTCAATATATAGTGTAATGCGAAAATTGTTAACATTTCCACAAAACCTATTAATAATACTAATATTTAAAAAAATAATAAAAAGGAGAATAATATGCAAATTTTATGTGATGGCTTGGATTTATCTGAAGCAGTGCTAAAAGTTAGCAAAGCAATTGCAGTAAAAACAACAAATCCAATTTTGGAAGGAATTAAACTTGTTGCAGAAGACAATGAATTAACATTGCTTGCAACAGACTTGGAACTTTCTATAGAAAAGAAAATAAGAGCAGAAGTAAAAGAAGAGGGCTCATGTGTTGTTCCTGGAAGATTTTTTAGCGAATTTGTTAAAAGACTTACAAATGACAAAATAGAATTAATATTAAATGAAAAAAATGGATTGACAATAAAATACTTAGATAGCCAAGGTTTTATTCAATGCTTTTCTCAACAAGAGTATCCAAGTTTTAATGTTTTAGACACAAAACAATATTTTGCAATAAAAAAACAAGATTTTAAAAATTTAATCAATAAATCAATATTTTCTGTTGCAATAGATGATTCTAGACCAATACTTAAAGGTTGTTTGCTAGAAGTTGAAAAAGATAAAATAAAAGCAGTTACAAGTGATGGTTATAGACTGAGTTTAGTAAAAGAAAATGTTGAATTTAGCAATATAGAGTCAAGTTGTATTGTTCCAGATAAAAGTTTAAGAGAAATTTCAAAATTATTAGACGACAGTGATGAAATAATAAATGTATACCTAGAAAAGAACTTTTTAATGGTAGATTTAAAAGACACAAAAATAATGACCCGACTATTGGAGGGTGAATTTTTAAATTACAATCAAATAATTTCATCATCAACAAACGAAACAGTAGTTGTTGTAAACAAAACTCAACTTGAAAATGCATTGGAAAGGGCTTCCCTTCTATCCAAAATTGGGCAAAACAATTTGGTAAAATTTGACATAAGCGAAGACACAATGTTTTTAACTTCCAACAGCGAAATAGGCAATATAAAAGAAAAAATAAATATTGTTTTAAATGGTAAAGATTTGGTGATTGCATTTAATGCAAGATACTTTTTGGAAGCGTTTAGGGTTGTAGATAACGAGTTTGTAAAAATTGTTCTATCTTCACCAACAAATCCTTGCATAATAACACCTATTGATGAAGAAAAAGAAGAATTTTTGTATTTAATTCTTCCTGTTAGAATGATTAATTAAAAAACATACTTTATTTTATAGTAAATAAATAGAATTCTTGACAAAGAAAAATAATTTATATATACTAGCCGTAGTTTAGTTGCAAGACTATTCTGTTTTTCTCGTGCGTGTCTGCAATTAACAAATTATAAAAATAGAATAGGAGGAATTCGTATGAAAAGAACATATCAACCAAAAAAAAGAAGAAGACAAAAAGTTCATGGTTTTAGACAAAGAATGAGAACCACAAGTGGAAGAAATGTGTTAAAACGCCGTAGAAATAGAGGCCGTAAAGTTTTGGCTGCATAAGTTTGTGGAGAAAAAATGCTAAAAAAAGAAAATCGATTAAAAAAAAACAAGCATTTTAAATACATTTATAAAAACGGAGAAACAAAAGTTTTAAATAAATTGTGTTTAACTTATATTAAAACAAAGTTTAAAACATACAAAGTTGGTTTTTCTGTTTCAAAAAAAATTGGCAAAAGCGTTGTGAGAAATAAAGTAAAAAGAAGATTGCGACAAAGTTTTATTTGTTTGCAAAATCAAGTGAATAAAAAGTATAACTATATATTTGTTGCAAGAGAAGGCATAGAAAATATGTCTTTTTTGGAAATTAAAGAAAATATGAAAAATTTAATTAAAAAATGTGAATTATTAAATGAAAATATTTAACATATTATTTTACCCTATTTTGATTTTTTCTTTATTTCTTATAAAGTTGTATAAGTGGATAATTTCACCATTTATGCAACACACATGTCGATTTTATCCAACTTGTTCAACTTATTCGTATCAAGCATTAAAAAGTTTTGGAATAATAAAGGGAACAAAGTTGGCTATTAAAAGAATTCTTAAGTGTTCACCCCTATCAAAGGGTGGATATGATCCAATACCTCAAAATATTAAGGGAGATAGTAAATGGATTATATAATATCTAACCTTTTAGCCAGTGTGCCAAAAGGAATGTGGGAAAGCATAATAATAGCAATAGAAGGAGCATTTGGTTCCTTTGCCCTATCTATAATTATTTTGACATTATGTATAAAATTATTGATGTCGCCTTTAGATTATTTTAACAGGCGAACAAATAAAAAAATGGCAGATATGCAAAAACGCATACAGCCACAAATGGACGCAATTAATAAAAAATATGCCAATGACCCTAAGATGAGAAATCAAAAATTGGGAGAATTATATCAAAAGGAAAAAATAAACCCTATAGGTTCTTGTTCCGTGATGTTAATTAGCATGGCCTTAACGTTGACAATATTTATTACCTTATTTAATGGCATGAATGCAATGGCTTCATATAAAATTGCAGACCAATACGAAAAATTACAAATAGCGTATGTATCGGAATATGCAAACAATCAAATTGATTTTGACCAAGAAGGCAAAACAATTTATGAAATATGTTTGCCATACATTAAAGAAATGAACTCTATTGAAGACGAAACATTAAAAAATCAAGTTTTAGAAACTGCAAATAAAAATGTAGAGGAAGTTTATAAGCAAACAAAACAAGGCTTTTTGTGGATAGATAACATTTGGCTTGCAGATAGTCCGTTAAAAAATTCAATTCCATCATATAAGGAATACGCTTCTGTGGCAAGATTAAATGAAGAAGATAAAAACAATGAAGACTATGAAAAAGTTTACAATCAAATAATGGAACCTTTAAAATCTTCTCAAGGCAGAGAAAATGGTTATTTTATACTTGTTGTTATATGTGCAGGTGTATCATTTTTAAATCAATGGTTTATGATTAGAAAAATGAAAAAAGAAGGAAATAAACAAAACAGTGGACTAATAATGTTAATTGTAATGCCAATTGTGATGATGATATTTGCCTTTATGTACACTACAATGTTTACTTTATATATGATTACTGGACAAATTGTAAGTTTAATAACTTTACCTATTATAAATTTAATTGGCGATAAAGTTGATAAAAGAAACGAAAAAAAGCAAATTCCAACAGATAGATTAAAAAGAATATAATTAATGGAGGATATATGTTGAGTGTTGAAGCGACAGGAAGAAATGTCGAACAAGCAATTTCAAACGCACTTTTTGAACTTAAAGCTTCAAGAGAAGATGTGGACATAAAGATATTAGACGAAGGTGGTTTGTTTAAAAAAGCAAAAGTGAGAGTTTCTATTTCACCAGACGAAATTGAAAAATATCAAAAACGTGAAAAGAAAGAAGAAAATTTAACCGACTCACAAGAAAAAAATAAAGAAGAAGTTGATGAGTTAAATAAAGAAACAACTTTAAATGATTTGTTGACAAAAGAAGAAGATGTTGAAGAAGAAATTGAAATTTTAAACTCTTCAAAAAATCAAAATGAAAAAGAAAAAGATTTAGAAAAAGCACAAAAATTTATTCAAGGATTGTTAAATAGAACAACATTAACAGGCAACGTTGAATGTGTGGAAGAAAATGATGAAATACACGCAAATATCATTGGTTACAGCGATATCATAGGATATCGAGGAGAAGGTTTAAATTCTTTGCAATATTTAACAAGTGTAGTAATAAGTAAAAATAATAGACATGCAAAAAAAGTGAGAGTAGATTGCGACAATTATCGAGCAAGACGAGAAGCCTCTTTAATAGCCCTAGCACAAAGAATGGCTAGAAAAGTAGAAAAAACTCATTCAAGTGTAAAATTGGAACCTATGACAGCAAACGAAAGAAGAATTATGCACACTGCCCTATCAAACAGCCAAACTGTTGAAACATTTTCAAAAGGTGAAGAACCTCATAGATATTTAATAATAAAACCAAAATATTAAAAAACTCTTTAACGAGTTTTTTTTTAAAGTATGTTAAGATATTGTTATTTTAAAAACATAATGGTATAATGAAAAAGATGGAAACAATAGCACAAATTTCAACTCCACTTGGAAGTGGAGGCATAGCAATAGTAAGAATGAGTGGAGAAAAGGCTAAAGAGATAGCCTTTAAAGTTTTTCAAGCAAAAAATTTAAGTATGGAAAACATTGAGCCTCGCAAATTATATTTAGGAGATTTTTATTTAAAACAAGCAACCGAAAAATGTATGATGGTTTTTTTTGAAGGTCCAAAATCTTTTACTGGCGAAGATGTAATAGAATTTCAAATTCATGGCGGCGAATTTTTGGCAACTAAAGTTTTAGAAACTTTGTTAAAAAATGGATGCAAGTTAGCAGAAAACGGAGAATTTTCAAAAAGAGCGTTTATGAATGGAAAAATGTCTTTAAATGAAGCAGAAGCAATGATAGATATAATAAACGCAACTAGCGATGCTGAAATTAAAGCTACAAGTTTGCTGTTTAGTGGCAAATTGACAAAACAGTTAAAATCAATTCAAAATGAGTTAAAAAATTGTTTAGTAGATTTAGAAGTTTCAATAGACTATCCTGAACATGATGACGAATATGTTACAATAGAAAAAATTAAAGAAATTTTGCAAAATTCAAAAAAAGAAATAGAAAATCTCTTAAGCACAAGTTATGTTGGACAAAAAATTAAATTTGGAATAAACGTTGCAATAGTGGGTAAACCAAATGTTGGAAAATCAAGTTTGTTAAATTGTTTAATTGGCGAAGACAGAGCAATAGTAACAGACATAAAGGGCACAACAAGAGATGTTTTAAAAGAAACAATAACTTATAAGGGCATAAAACTAAATTTTTTAGACACTGCAGGAATAAGAGAAAGCGAAGATAAAGTGGAAAAAATAGGAATTGAAAGAAGTAAAAATTGTATACAGCAAAGTGATATAGTTTTATGTGTGTTGGATGCCAGTGAAGAACTTGATGAGGAAGATAACAAGCTAATAGATGCTGTAAAAGGCAAAAATGTGATTTATATTTTAAATAAAATAGATAAAAACATAAAACTAAATTTAAAAAACGGAATTTTGGTTAGTGCTGCAACTGGTGAAAATATTGAAAAATTAAAAGAAGAAATAATTAAACTAGCCAAGGTTAACAATATAGATTTTTCACAAATTTATATAACAAATCAAAGGCATATTGAGGTTTTAAAAGAGGCACAAAAAGAAATTGAAAAAGCCATTGTTTCAACAGATACAAACTTGGCAGACATAGTTGACATGCAAACCAAAAAAGTGTGGACAACATTAGGAAAAATAACAGGAGAAAGCGAAGCAGAAAATATAATTGAAGAAATATTTTCAAAGTTTTGTTTGGGAAAGTAAAATAATTACAACTGGTGAAAAAAATGAATAAAACAAATTATTATTTTGATGCGATAGTTATAGGCGCAGGACATGCAGGATGTGAGGCAGCTTTTGCTTTGGCACGTTTAAATAAAAAAACATTGCTATTGACTATAAATTTAGATTCAATAGGTTTTTTGCCATGCAATCCAAGTATTGGTGGAACGGCTAAAGGACATCTTGTTTGCGAAATAGATGCACTTGGTGGAGAAATGGGTGTTAATACTGATAAAAGTGCAATTCAAATAAGAATGTTAAATTTGGGAAAGGGACCGGCAGTTTACTCGCTTAGAGCGCAAGTGGACAAGCAGTTGTATCACAATAACATAAAAAGAGCATTGGAAGAAAATTCGAATATCTATATAAAACAAGCAGAAGCAAAACAATTAATAATAAAAGAAAAACAAATTGTAGGAGTCGAAACAGTTCAAGGCGAAAAATATTACTGTAAAACTGTTGTAGTTTGCACAGGAGTGTATTTAAAAAGCAAAATAATTATTGGTGAATACTTTAAAGAAAGTGGTCCAAATGGATTTTTAAGAGCTGAAAACTTAACAGAAAGCTTATTAAAAAACAACATAACCATAAGAAGATTTAAAACAGGAACACCAGCCAGAATGAATGGCAGAACAATAGATTTTTCAAAATTAGTTGTTCAAAAAGGTGATGAAAATATTCAAAGTTTTAGTTTTATTTCAAAACAACAGCCTAAAAATGTTGCAGTGTGCTATTTGACATATACAAATCAAAACACACATGACATTATAAGGGCAAATTTGTCAAGAGCACCAATGTTTAGTGGAGTAATAAAAGGCGTTGGCCCAAGATATTGTCCATCAATAGAAGATAAAATTGTAAGATTTAAAGATAAAGAAAGGCATCAAATATTTTTAGAGCCAGAGGGATTATACACAAATGAAATATATGTTCAGGGTGTATCTACTTCCCTGCCCGTAGACGTTCAAAAACAAATGTATAAAACTATTGAAGGGTTGGAAAATGCAGAAATAATGAGAGATGCTTATGCAATAGAATACGATTGCATAGACAGTACAGAATTGAAACCAAGTTTGGAATACAAAACAATAAAGGGGTTGTTTTTTGCAGGACAAATAAACGGAACAAGTGGTTACGAAGAAGCGGCGGCACAAGGTATAATTGCAGGCATAAACGCAAGCAGATTTATTGATAATAAACAGCCTTTGATTTTGGGCAGAAATGAAGCATATATTGGGGTTTTGATTGATGATTTGGTTACAAAAGGAACAAACGAACCATATAGAATGATGACATCAAGGGCAGAATATAGACTTTTTTTAAGACAAGACAATGCAGATGTTAGATTGACAGAGATTGGCAGAAAAATTGGACTTGTAAGTGATGAAAGATGGAATATTTATCAAAATAAAAAAAATCAAATACAAAAAGTATTTTTACTTTTAAAAACAAAAATAAAAATTGATGAAAGATTGCAAAATTTTTATAAAAAGCATAATGAATCTGTTCCAACAACATCACAAACTGTTTATAAAATGATAAAACGAAGCAATATAAATATTTTTGATGTAAATGACGAATATCATTTATTTGATGAATTTAGTCAAAGAGTTTTAGAATACGTTAACACAGAAGTAAAATTTGAAGGATATATAAATCAAGAAAAAGAAGATATAAAGAAATTTAAAGAACAAGAAAAGTTGATTATTCCTGAAAATTTAGATTATAATTTACTAAAAGGATTAAGACTAGAAGCTCAACAAAAACTAAATAAAATAAGACCACAAAATATTGGACAGGCATCAAGAATTTCTGGAGTATCCCCTGCCGATGTTACAATTTTAATAATGTATGTAAAATCTATGGAAAAAAGAAAAATATGAAAGACGAAATTAAACAAATATTTACAAAATACAACTTAGAATATGACGAAAATAAAATAGAACAGTTAGTTAAATTCTATAAATTTGTTATTGAAAAAAACAAAGTTATGAACTTAACTAACATTGTTAACGAAAAAGAGTTTATTTTAAAAAATATTCTTGACAGCGTGTTGCCAGAAAAATATATTAAACAAAATTCAAGTTTAATTGATGTTGGTGCAGGAGCTGGATTCCCTTCTGTACCATTAAAAATTTTAAGACCGGATTTAAATATAACAATGCTTGATAGTTTAAACAAAAGAGTTGTGTTTTTAAACGAAGTTATAAGTGTTTTAAATTTAAAAAATATACAAGCCGTTCATTCAAGAGCAGAAGATTATGCAAAAAATCAAAGAGAATCATATGACGTTTGTGTGTCAAGAGCTGTTGCAAGATTAAACACTCTTTTAGAATATTGTTTGCCTCTTGTAAAAGTTGGTGGAATATTTATAGCTTATAAAAGCCTTAAAGCCGACGAAGAAATAATAGAGTCAGAAAAAGCTTTAGATATTTTGGGTGGAAATATTGAAAATAAGCAAAATGTAACAATAGATGAAATAAATTCTATTCGTGAAAACATTATTATAAGAAAAAAAAATACAACGCCAAAAAAATATCCAAGAAATAAAAATTTGCCAAAAATTAAACCAATTTGTTAAGAAAACTCGTAAAAAACGAGTTTTTTTGTTTTTAATTAAATTTTAATTTGAGTTTGTAGAACAATTTTTTTTATTACAATAATTTGTAGTATTTACACTTGCAAATAATAAAAAATATTTGTGTGTTTTTGTATGCTTTTATTTTAAACATTTTAATTATTTTTAAAATATTAAGATTAAATTATTTTAATTATTTTGTGTTTTATAGTTGGCAATAGTCTACAATAATTTAAATTCTGTAGCGCTTGTATTTATTAAATATAATAAAAAATTCTTTTTTGCAATAATTTTGTTGTTTTATAAAATTATTGATTTTTTTTGTTAAAATATGATATAATTCATTTAGAAAATTTATGGTAATGTGTTGAGGTTGACATGGGAAAAATAATTGCGTTTGCAAATCAAAAAGGTGGAGTTGGTAAAACAACAACATGCATAAATGTTGCGGCTTACATGGCTGCAATGGGCAAAAATGTTTTAATTGTAGATATGGACCCACAAGGAAACGCAACAAGTGGTGTTGGAATTGATAAAAGTTCAAAATTAAAAACCTTATATAATGTAATTACTAAGGAATCTTATGTTGAAGAGGTAATTTTAAATACAAAAATAACAGGATTAGACATTATTCCGTCAACAGTAGACTTGGCAGGTGCTGAAATTGACCTTGTTCAAATGAATTCAAAACATGTTGTAAAAAATTCTTTGAACAAATTAAAAGGCAAATATGATTTCATTTTAATAGATTGTCCCCCATCACTTGGAATGCTTACTGTAAACGCTTTAACTTCAGCCGATTCAGTAATAATTCCAATACAATGCGAGTTTTTTGCTTTGGAAGGGCTTACACAACTTATGAACACCATAAGGCTTATTATCCATCATTTAAACCCAGAGTTAAAAATTGAAGGCGTTGTTTTAACTATGAAAGACAATCGCTCTAATTTGGTTGCACAAGTAAGCGAAGAAGTTAGAAAATTTTTTAATACAAAAGTATATGACACTTATATTCCAAGAAATATACGCTTGGCAGAAGCTCCAAGTCATGGCATGCCTATACTTCTATACGACACATCATCAAAGGGCGCAAATGCATATCAGAGTTTAACCGAAGAAATTTTAAATAGAAATAAAACAAGTTATAAAAAAATAACTAAAAATACAAAAATTAATTTAAGAGGAGAAAAGTGATGGCACAAAAGAAAATGGGATTGGGCAAAGGACTCGGAGCGCTGTTGTCAATTTATGATGAAGAAGTTGAAGAACTTAACACAAAAAATGATGTTAATGAAGGAAACGAAAAAAGAAGCGAAAATGTAAAAATATCAAATGGAGTAAATGAAATAGATATAAAACTAATTCACGCAAATCCAAATCAGCCAAGAAAAAATTTCAACGAAGAAGCATTAAACGAATTGGCGGCATCAATTAAAACTCATGGCGTAATACAACCTATTGTGGTAAACCAAGATGATGACGGATATATGATTATTGCCGGAGAAAGAAGATGGAGAGCTTCAAAGATAGCCGGATTAGATACGATTCCATGTGTTGTTAAGCATTATACAGAAAGACAAATTAAAGAAATTTCAATAATAGAAAATTTGCAAAGAGAAGATTTAAATCCAATAGAGGCAGCAAGAGCAATAAAACAACTTATGGACGAATACAATTTTACTCAAGAAACAGTTGCTGACAGAATTGGTATAAGTAGGCCAAATATAGCAAACACCTTAAGATTATTGTCATTAAGTCCCGAAGTTATTAAACTAGTGGAACAAAATAAATTAACAGCTGGTCACGCAAGATGTCTTGTTGTAATAAATGATGCAAAAGCACAGTTAAAGTTCGCAATGGCGGCCTGTGACGGTAAAATTACAGTAAGAGAACTTGAAAAATTGGTAAAACAATATTTAAATCCCAAGGCAAGCACAAAAAACACTCCCCCAGAGCAAAGCATGGAACTTAAAGAGCTTATTAATGAAATGCAAAGAGTATTTGCAACAAAAGTTTCTGCAATTGGAAGTGATAGAAAAGGAAGAATATATATAGATTATTATTCTAG
>CALWKJ010000002.1 GCA_944381225.1 uncultured Clostridia bacterium
TTGAATATAAACCAAAGGGAAGTTTATTTTCATATTGTTTACACAATAAAGTGTATGTCCATCTTTAAAAAGTGCAAAAATTTTTAACATTTCATAATCAAACTCAATTTCAGTTAAATTGTTTATATTTTTAATAGATTTAATATATGTTTGTAACTCTTCTTTTGAAATGTCGTGATATAAATTTTTGTGTTTTTCTTCTGCTTCTTTTATAATTTCATTTAAAATTTCGCTATTTTCCATATTATTCTTTCCTATATAATACAATATAAGAAAGTGAAAATAATGTCAAGTAACAAAATCTCTATACCTAAAAATGAAAATCACTTTAAATTTTTGTTTTACTTTGCCTTGCAACATTTAAACAAACCCCTATTGCACTCATAAACACCATAAGCGAAGTGCTACCTGCACTTATAAATGGAAGTGGAAGTCCTGTTGGTGGAATACTGCCTGTTACAACAGCTATGTTTAAAATTACCTGAACACTAATTACACAAGCAATTCCAGCAACGAGTAAACTTGCGAATCTATCCTTAGAATTTAATGAAATTTTAATAAGTGCACCAACTAAAACTGCAAAAATTATAACAATTATTGACGCACCAAAAAAGCCTAATTCTTCACAAATTATTGAAAATATGAAATCACTTTCTGCAAATGGTAAATACAAATATTTTTGTCTAGAACTAAAAAGCCCCACCCCAAAAAGTCCACCATTGCCAAGTGAATACAACGATTGAATTAGTTGAAATCCTTCCCCTTGTGGCGAAGCCCACGGGTCCAAAAAAGCCATTAATCTTTGAAGCCTGTAAGGTTCTATTATTATTAAGACTGGCACCATAATAAGCGCAAAACATCCGAGTAAAACAAAATATTTAAGGTTTGTTCCACCAAAAAACATCATACAAACCATTACTATTGCCAAACACATTGTAATACTCATGTTTGGTTCCAAAATAACAAGTAAACAAAACACTGCTCCAATCATAAGTGGCAAGAGCATGATTTTGAAACTTTTTGCAGTGTCCTTATTTTTTGCAAAATGGCAAGCACAAAAAAGCACAAGGGAAAACTTTGCTATTTCACTTGGCTGAAATGAAAAACCAAAAAAGCCTATCCATCGTCTCGCTCCATAGTTAGATATTCCTATGCCTGGTATGAATACCAAAACAAGCAAAACAACAGAAACAGCAAACATTAACCATTTAAATTTTTTTAATTTTTTATAATCAAAAAACAAAAAAAATACAAAACCACACAAGCCAATAAGTACGCCAATAATTTGTTTAACTAAAAAATACCATTGGTTATCAAAATTTTTTTGCGAAGAATAACAACTTGCACTATATACCATAATGCATCCAAAAATGCAAAGAGCAATCATACATATAAAAACCGTCAGTTCTGTTTTGCTAAATTTAATTTTTTTCATTGATTTCCTTAATAATTTTAATAAACTCATTGCCCCTTTCATCATAAGAGTTAAACTCATCAAAGCTTGCACATGCTGGTGAAAATAACACAACATCCCCATTTTCTGCTATTTTTGTTGCATACTCTACAGCTTCTTTCATTTTGTCAAATGAAACCACTTGTTCAAAATTATTCTGCAAAGCAGCCATTTTTATTTTTTCAGCCATTTGTCCAAATGTCAAAATTTTTTTAACATTAAAACAATATTGAAATACATCATCGTATGAATAGCCCTTGTCACTTCCACCTAATAACAATATAATTTTGTTATTAAAGCTGTTTAACGCAAAAATTGTACTATCTGGATTGGTAGCCTTGCTATCATCTATGTATGTTATATTGTCTTTAACCATAACTTTTTGAAGACGATGTTTTAGTCCTTTAAATTCTTTTAAAACTTTTTTTATTTGTCTATTTTTTACTTTTAATAATTTTGAAATCGTAACGGCACACAGTATGTTTTCTAAATTTTTTTCGCCAATTAAATTAATTTGATCTTTATTGATGATTTTCTTATTTTTATAACATATAAAATTATTTTGCAAATATGCGCCACCGCTTTTATCATTTAAACTGTAATTAACTATTGTTGCATCTGTTTTTATGTCAAAACTGTCTAAACAAACAAAATAATCATCTTTGTCTTGCACTTTTGTAATTTTGGATTTTATTTTTGTATAATTCTCAAAAGTTTGATGTCTGTTTAAATGGTCTTTAGTTATATTTAAAATTGAGCTAACGTAAGGTTTAACATCTTTTGCTGTTTCTAAAGCAAAGCTACTAACCTCACAAATCACTATACTATCTTTTGAAGTTAAATTTGCAATTTTTGTTATTGGGATTTTTGTGTTTCCACACAAAAAAACATTTTTAAATTTTTGTTTACACATTTCGTATATCAGATTAACTGTAGTAGTTTTACCATTTGTTCCGGTTACACAAATTTTTTTACCTTGCACATATTCAAAGCCCAAAGCAAATTCACTCATAAAATCTATATTGTTATCTATAAATTTTTGGATGTTTTCATTCCCCAAAATTTGCACTCCTGGACTTAAGATAACGCACTCCAAATTTAATGCTGCAATATTATCTAAATTTTCTAATGTTGTTGTATCACTTATTTCAACTTTTTTATTGTCATCGTAAATATAAACATTTTTTGCCCCTCTTGATAACAAAAAAGAAACAGCGCTAGTCCCCGACAAGCCTGTTCCATAAACTAAAAAATTTTTTGCTAAGATGTTCATATTATCCACCAAAATATATAATCAATGTTATTGTTAACAAACAAATAATCATTGTCGATATTATATATATTGCAACAATCTTGTTTTCATGCACACCTTTCATTTGAAAATGATGATGCAATGGTGCCATTAAAAATATTCTTTTTTTGGTGCGCTTGTAATGTAAAACTTGTATAATATCTGAAAGTGCTGTAATAACATAGCAAATTCCCAAAATAGGAATATACAATTCTAATTTTGTAAATACTGCCAAAGAAGTTATTAAACCTCCAAGGGCTAAAGAGCCCGTGTCTCCCATAAATATCTTTGCTGGAAAGCAATTTAATATAAAATATGCTAGTAAACAACCACACATAGCAAAACAAATTTGTTGCAAATTTAAATATTCAACAAGTTGAGGCCCAGAAAACAGGTGTTGATATAATAACAAAACGCTAGCAAAACCTAAAATGTACACAAAACTTACTCCACTTGCCAATCCATCAAGCCCATCTATTAAATTAACACTGTTAACAACTGCCAAATATACAAATATAACAAAAGGTATTATTCCCCAACCCAAATCTAAATACATATCAGTGAAAGGGATAAATATTTTACTGCCAACAAATTCAGATTGATAAACAAAAAAGGCTATTATTGTTGCTATTCCAACTTGTCCAATAATTTTCTGATAAGCTCTCAACCCCAAATTATGTTTATAATGAACCTTTAAAAAATCATCTAAAAATCCTAAAATGCCATATCCCAACATAACAGCAACTGTTATTACTGCTAATAAATAGTTTGTCCACATAAAACAAAATGCTACTAGTGTACACGACAAAATAAAAATTAACCCACCCATTGTCGGCGTTCCGTTTTTTACCTCATGTTCTTTTACATAATGCAAAATTGTTTGTTTTGCTTTTAACTTTTTAATTGAACTTAAAATGAGTGGCGACAATAGTGCCGATACGCCAAATGCAACTAAAAAAATTATTAGATTTCTAATTAACATAAATTATCCTTTATACAATTTTTTACAACATCAAAATCACTATATGGAATTTTTTCACCTTTTATGTCTATATAGTTTTCTCCTCCTTTTCCACAAATAATTAATGTGTCGTTATCGTTTAATGATTTAATGGCAATTTTAATTGCAGTTTTTCTATCTTCAAGAGCACAATAATTTGAGTGATTAAAACCCTTTAAAATGTCGCTAATTATTGTTGAAGCATTTTCATATCTAGGATTGTCGCTAGTTATAAAACAATAATCTGCATACTTTTCTGCAATAGCTCCCATTATAGGTCTCTTGCTTTTATCTCTATCCCCACCACATCCAAAAACGCATATTAATTTACCATCTGTTAATTTTTTTGCTGTTTTCAAAACATTTTCCAAACCGTCAGGAGTGTGTGCAAAATCAACTATAATTTTTTTGTTGTTACATGAAAATACATTAAATCTTCCTTCTATTGATTTAGTCTGTTCTATTCCCTTTTTGATACAATCTACACTTATACCAAGATAATAACAACACAAAGCACTGGCAAGAGCGTTATAAACATTAAAAAGACCAAACAAATTAGTTTTCAATTTTATTACATTATCACTTATGTTCATTATATAACTTGAACAATCTTTATTGATTTCTATGCAAAAAGCATCACTTGGATTATTTAAACCATATGATAATGCAGTTTCGTATTTTTTCAACAAAAATTGTCCACATTCATCATCTGCATTGATTACCATTAAGTCATCACTATTAAAAAAACTCAATTTAGTTTCTCTGTACTGTTGCATGTTCTTAAAAAAATCTAAATGGTCCTGGGTTACATTTGTAAGTATTTTACAAACAAAGTTAACTCCACATATCTTTTCCAAAAAAATTGCATGAGCAGAAACTTCCATTACAACAAAATCAACTTTTCCCTTTTTCATTATTGAAAATATTTCATGTAAATCTATTGGGTCTGGTGTAGTCAATTTTGCAGGAATAAATTTGTCACAAAAATAAATACCGTTTGTTCCAATTACTCCAACCTTTTTATTTGCCTGCTCTAAAATGCTTTTAATAATAAAAGAAGTTGTTGTTTTACCGTTGGTCCCGGTTATGCCCACAACTTTTATGTTTTTTGTATCATAAAAATTTTGCGCAGCTAAGCCAATACACCTTCTCACATCGTCAACAAGAACTTGATTTATATCTTTGTCAACAAGCTTGTCAACAACAAAAACGCATGCTCCGTTGTCTATTGCTTGTTCAATATATTCATATCCGTCATGAGCCCCTTTGTAGCAAAAAAACAAACCGTTTTCCATTTTGTTTTGAGCATTTACACTTAGAGTTTTTATTTCTATTTCGCTAAAATTGCTAATGTTATTTAATATATTTATGTCCTTTAAAATATTTGATAATTTCATATTGCCCCTTAAAAAAATATTTATAACACAAAAAAATGTGTCAATATTTATATATATATTAATGCAAATATTTTTTTTGTAGCTGTATAAGCAAAAATAGTCAAAAAGTAATATTATTTTCAAAAAAACAATAATTGTTTGCAAAAATATTTTAAAAAATTTATCAAAGATGTTATACTAACATGGCTATATAAGGAGAAATATGCAAAACATAAAAAACAGTAACATTTTTTTTATTGATGAAATAAACAATTTGGCAAAATGCGACACCGATTTATTAATAAATATGGGAGAAAGTATGTATAATAGCCAAATTAGTGAACTTGTTAAAAATATATTAGAAAAGGAGACTATAAAAATAATATTTTTGGCTGGTCCTTCTTCGTCTGGAAAAACAACCACTAGCAAATTAATTGCAAAGGAACTTAAGAAATATAATAAAAATAGTATATTTGTTTCTCTTGATGACTTTTTTTTAGATAGAGAAAAAACGCCAAAATTGTCTAATGGCAACTATGATTTTGAAAGCATAAACGCACTAGATTTAAAAACTTTTAATAGTTTTATAAATGATTTGCTTACGACCAATACAGCGCAAATGCCAAGATTCAATTTTATAACCGGCAAAAGAGAAAAAACATTAGAAAAAATTATTGTTGATAAAAACACCATTATAATTATTGAAGGTTTGCATGCGTTAAATCCTAATTTAATTAAAAATCATGTAAAAGAAATTTATAAAATTTATATTTGTGCACATTCATGTTTTAAATTAAATGATAAAATATTAATTGATGGAACACAAATTCGACTTATGAGAAGACTTATACGAGACTATTATTCTCGAGGCAGGCAAATACAAGACACATTTAACAGTTGGGATGAAGTTTTAAACGGAGAAAAAATATATATTGAACCATATAAAAACCGTGCAGATTATTTAGTTGATTCAACTCATATGTATGAACCTCTTTTATACGCAAAGTATTTAATGCCTCTTTTGAATTACAATTCAAAAAAATCTAAAGAGTTTAAAGAAATATTAAAACACTTTGAAAGATTGGACAAGTCTTATATTCCAAAAAATTCTTTGTTAAATGAATTTATAGCTTTTTAATAAAAAATTCACGAAACTTCGTGAATTTTTTTTCTATACTTTAAACTCATAAACTGCTTCTATTTGGTTTTTTACACATTGTTTGCCCTTTCCAAGCCTTGAATCATATGGAATCTGCCTAGAAGAAATTTTTTCTAATTTCCCATTAGTTTTCACCGCAAGCGTTGGCGGAACTACTCCAAATTTACCAAATATAATTTGTCCTTGGGAATCTGTATTATAAACTCTTAACCCTTTTCTGTATCTGCTCATAATTTCAAATTCGCCAATAGGCACATTTTTTAAGTATCCATTTTTGGTCATCACAGTAAGTGCCCCAGATTCTAAAACTTGATCGGCAAAAATTATTTTATCTTTTTCGTCCAAATTCATTCCTTTAACGCCTGATGTAACTCTGCCCATAAGTGGTATATCTATATTTTCAAAATTTAATACCATTCCCTTTTGGGACAACATTAAAATTGATTTTGATTTGTCAAAAATCTGTACGCCTATAACGCAATCATCATCTTTTAATTTTATTGCTTGAAAATATGATTTATTAACAAAATATTCTGACATGCTTGTCCTTTTTACAAGTCCGTTTTCTGTAAAGAAGATAATTTCATCATGCGTCAATAATTCTTCATCATCAATGACTAATAGTTTAACAATTTTTTCATCCATTTTAAAGTTTTTATCAAGTGACTGCAAAGGCATGCCTTTATCTCGCCATTTTGCTTCTTGCACTTTGCTTAAATTTAATTTAACACAATTACCATAATTTGTAAAAGCCAATGCTTTTTGACTTGTTAAAGCGCTATTTAAGCTTGTGTAAATTTCATTTAGAGTTGAAGAATCTGACAATTCTTTTTGTGCCATATTATAATTTTTTAATGGAATGGCTTTAATGTTATTTAACGCAGTTACACCTATTATTACTTCCCTGGCAAAACTTTCATTTTCGTCAATTTTTTCATATTCGATTTTTGATGATGTTGTAATAAATGACTTTCTTTCTGTTTTATATTGTTTTTTAATTGCATTTAGTTCTTCTTTAACAACATTAAATTGCAATTTTTTTGAATTATAAATAGCTGTTAATGCTTCTATTTTATTTTTTAAATCTTTTAATTCTTGTTCAAGCTTATTAACTTCCAAATTCACTAACCTTGCAAGCCTCATATCTAATATTGCCTGTGCCTGTTTTTCGCTCAGCATAAATTTTTCTTTTAATTTTTGCTTTGCTTCTGATGTATTAGAAGATTTTTTTATAATTTTTATGACTTCGTCGATATTGTGAATTGCAATTAATAGCCCCTCTATTATATGAGCCCTGTCTTTGCATGCATCTAAATCATATTTTGTTCTTCTGTAAATAATTTCTCTTTGATATTCAACATAATATGAAATTATTTCCAAAAGTCCCATTTGCTTTGGCTTTCCATCGGCAATGGCAACCATGTTTATTCCATATGAGGTTTGCATTCCTGTAGATTTGTATAAATAATCTAAAATGGCTTTTGCATTTGCATCTTTTTTCAATTTTATAACAGCGCGCATACCATGTTTATCAGATTCATCTCTTATCTCGCTTATTGACGAAAGTTTGTCTTTATTTTGCTCTTTAAGTTCTGCAATTTTTTGCAATAAAGCCACCTTGTTTGTTTGATATGGCAATTCGGTAATTATGATAGATTGTTTATCTCCATCCGTTTCAATGTTAACAGTGGCCCTTATTGTTATTTTACCCTTTCCCGTTCTATAAGCTGTTACTAAATCTTCACCTACTATTATCTGTCCCCCAGTAGGAAAATCTGGAGCTTTAATATACTGCATTATTTCTTCTAATTTTATAGTGGGTTTGTTGATATATGCAATTACAGCATCGCACACTTCTGCAAAATTGTGTGGTGGGATATTGGTTGCGACGCCAACAGCAATTCCAGATGCCCCATTGACCAATAAATTTGGAAACCTTCCAGGAAGCATATCTGGCTCTTTTAGCGTATCATCAAAATTTAAGCTCCAATGAACAGTATTTTTATCCAAATCCCTTAACAGCTCCATGGCCAAAGGAGCGAGCCTAGCTTCTGTATAACGCATTGCAGCAGCGCTGTCGCCGTCTATTGATCCAAAATTTCCATGCCCGTCCACCAAAACTTGATTCATGCTGTATGGTTGTGCCATTCTTACCATAGCATCGTAAACCGAACTGTCTCCATGTGGATGATATTTACCCATGCAATCACCAACAATTCTTGCGCTTTTTCTATATGGTTTATCTGGTTCGAGTCCAAGCTCTAACATAGAATACAAAATCCTTCTTTGAACAGGTTTTAATCCATCTTCAACTCGTGGAAGAGCTCTGTCCATAACAACATGCTCTGTGTAAGGAATCATACTATCATGCATAACATCTTCAAGGGACTTAAAAATTAGTCCCTTCACAGATCCATTATCAAAGTTATTTATTTGACTGTTTTCATTTTGTTTTATGTTATTCACTATTATTTTCCCTTTATTGTCTGTATTTGTTTCTTTAGTGCTTTTTTCATTAAAATTTAAATCGTTTAAATTTATTTGTCCTTTAATTATTGCCACGTCTATATCTTCTTTTGTTTGTTCTTTGTATTCTAATTCGTCATAACAAATTTGTCCTAAAATAGGATTTTGTGGCAAATCGGTTTCTTCTTCCACAAAACTTCTCCCTAAGACAATATTTCTTTATTAAATTTATCTTCCCTATTAAAATTTGCATGGAGAGCTATATAAGCTTTTCTTGCATCAATGTTGTCACCCATCCAAGTTGTAACCATTTTTTCTGCCTCTGCAGCATCTTCTATGGTAACTTGAACAAGTGTTCGCTTTTGAGGATCCATGGTTGTTTCCCAAAGTTGTTCTGGATTCATTTCTCCAAGTCCTTTGTATCTTTGAATTTGATATCCCTTTCCTGCTCTTTGGATTGCATCATTTAATTCATAATCAGAATAAACATATTCTTCATAATTCTTTTTATAAACTTTATATAATGGAGGAAGTCCGATAAACACATGACCATCATTTATTAAATTCCTCATATACCTAAAAAAGAAAGTTAAAAGTATTGCCCTAATATGTGCACCGTCTTGGTCGGCATCTGATAATATAATTACTTTACCGTATCTTAAATTATCCCCATTATAGTCTTCACCAATTCCCGTTTCAAGAGCACTTATTATTGTTCTTATTTCTTCATTTGCCAAAACTTGATCAATTCTCTTTTTTTCTGCATTCAATGGTTTACCTTTTAAAGGTAAAATTGCCTGAAACATTCTGTCTCTGCCTTGCTTTGCACTTCCTCCTGCCGAATCGCCTTCTACTATAAACAATTCACTCTTTTCTGCTTTTTTAGACGTGCATGCGGCAAGTTTTCCAACCAAATTAAAGTTATCCGCGTTTGATTTTGCTCTTGATAACTCTTTAGCTCTTTTTGCTGCTTCACGCGTTTTTGCTGCAGCTTTTGCTTTTTCAATTACAATTTCTGCAATTTTTAAATAATCTTTATTAGCAAGAATTTTACTCAACTCTAATGTGGTTGCTTTTTCAACTTCTGTTTTGGCCTCTGGATTGCCTAATTTTGTTTTGGTTTGTCCCTCAAATTCAACGTTGTGCATTTTTAAAGCCAAAACACATGTTATACCCTCTCTAAAGTCTTCACCCAAAAAATTTTGTTCTTTCTCTTTTAGATAGCCATTGTTTCTAGCAAAATCATTAAAAACCTTTGTCCAAGCGCTCTTAAATCCTGTTTCATGTGTTCCGCCTTCTGTTGTTGGTATGTTGTTAACATAACTAAATGTGTTTTCAGTATAAGAATCTGTGTACTCAACAGCGACCTCTAGTTTTATTATATCTGTCTCACATGAAAAATAAATCGGTGACGAAAATAGTTTTGTTTTACCTTCGTCTATATATGCTATGAAATCTTTTATTCCCCCTTCATAATGATATTCATCATGTTTACCTGTTCTTTCGTCAACAAGTTGAATTTTTAATCCCTTATTTAAAAAAGCAAGTTCTTTTATTCTTCTATTAATTACATCATAAGAAAAGGTTATTTCGCCAAACATTTTTTTATCAGGTAAAAATGTAACAGTTGTGCCTTGCTGAGAAGTTTCTCCAACTTCATGTAATTCACAAAGTGGGACTCCACTTTTTAATTTTCCGTTTATCTCTCTTGAAGAAAATTCCATAAAATACTTACGGCCATTTTTGTTAACTTCAACTTTAAGCCACTCACTAAGCGCATTTGTAACTGAAGCACCAACTCCATGTAAGCCTCCTGAATAGCTGTAACTTTTGTTATTGAACTTGCCACCTGCGTGAAGTTGCGTAAAAACAACCTCTACTCCTGACTTTTTTAATGTTGGATGCAAATCTACAGGAATTCCTCTTCCATTATCTGAAACAGTTGCACTGCCATCTTTATTAATACTAATTTTTATTGTATCACCAAAACCGTTTGAAATTTCATCAATACTGTTATCGACAATTTCCCAAAGAAGATGATGAAATCCTTTTGGTCCTGTGGTGCCAATATACATTCCAGGTCTTAATCTTACAGCGTCTAAGCCTTCAAGCACAACAATATCTTTTGATTCATATGAACTATTATTTGTCATTATTCCATCCATTTTAAGTAAAATAAAAAATTTTTCAATAATATAATAAGACAATTTTAAAATTTTGTAAATGTTTTTTTAAACAATTTAGTTATAAACAAATTTATAAAAATTATAATTACAATCTAATTAAGAAATAATTTTATTAAATTTTGCATAAATTAAAATTAAATATAAATAAAGGAAATCATAAATGAAAAAAAAGACAATAGTGTTAACTGGTGGAGGAACAGCTGGTCACATAATGCCAAACATAGCTTTATGTGAAGAATTGAAAAAACACTTTGAAAATATTTATTACATAGGAACCAACGCAATGGAAAAGGACATTGTAGCAAAATACAATATCCCATTTTATGAAATTAATGCAACTAAATTCGTAAGGAAAATTTCACTTAAAACTTTTTTAATTCCATTTAAATTAATAAAAAGTATATGTCAAGCAAAGAGAATATTAAAAACATTAAAGCCAGATGTAATATTTTCAAAAGGTGGATATGTATCAATACCCGTTTGCATAGCCGGAAAAAAATTAAAAATACCAGTTGTAAGCCATGAATCAGATTTAACTATGGGACTTGCCAATAAAATTATTTTAAAATATGCAAATGTTGTTTGCACAAGTTTTGAAAGTACTGCACAAGGAAATAAAAAATGTATTTTTACTGGCTCGCCAATAAGAAATCAAATTTTTTTAGGAAACAAGCAAAATATTATAAACAAATTTGAATATAACCCAAATAAACCAACAATATTGTTCATGGGTGGAAGCTTAGGTGCAAAGGCTATTAACGAAATTGTTTATTCTTCAATAGATTCTCTTACAAAGCTTTATAACGTTTTGCATATAAGTGGCAAAAATTCCAAAAAAATATCAGCAAAAAATTATTACCAAGTAGAGTTTACAAACAACATCGAAGATTTTTATGCTTGTTGTGATATGTGTGTGACAAGAAGTGGAGCAAATGCTTTGTTTGAATTGGCAGCAATAAAAAAGCCAATGTTGCTTATTCCCCTACCAAAAGGAAATTCAAGAGGAGATCAAGTTGAAAATGCAAAAATTTTTGAAAATAAAAAACTAGCCACAGTTTTGCAGCAAGATAATTTATCTACAACCACTTTACTAAAAGAAATTGAAAAAACGTTAAAACAAAAACGAACATTAATACAAAATTTGGAAAAGTTAAATTTAAAAAATGTCAACTCAACAATAGTTGACATAATTTTAAAACAAATAAAAACTAAGTGATTTTGGGATATCCCATACCTTCCAAATTGTAATTATGACAAATTGATTTGCAACATTTAAGAAGTAATTTTTTAATTTGGTCTGGATTAAAATTAGGATATTTTTGAATTATAAGTGCACATATTCCAGCTATCATAGGCGTTGCCACACTTGTTCCACTCAATTTAATATATCCATTATTCTTATCGCATGAAATTATATCAACACTTGGAGCTACTAAATCTGGTTTTATTCCCGAAAGCGCTGGTCCTCTTGACGAAAAATCTGCTATTTCAAAATAGTTTTCTTCGTATTTGTCGTTTTTTCTGTTGTCGTTAAATCCACCAACTGTAATTATTTTTGAACTTATTCCAGGGCTTTTAATTGTCCTAAACTTAGGACCACTGTTTCCTGCTGCCGCAACCACAACTATTCCATTACTCCACAATTTTTCTGCACCTTTCATTATTGGGTCATTATAGCCTATTGGCTCACTTCCAAAACTCATGCATACAACTTTTATGTTGTACTTTTTTCTGTTATCATATACCCACTCCATAGCATCCAAAATAACCATTGCATTTGCTTCACCGTTTTTGTCAAGTGCTTTTATGGAGACTATGTTACACCCCGGAGCAAAACCTCTAAATTTTTTAAATGACATAAGTCCACTCCCGCCCAAAACGCCAGCAACAAATGTTCCATGTCCATTATCATCATACGATAATTTCTTTTTGTTAATTAAATCAACAAATTTTATTATTCTGTTATGTCCTAACACAAAATCAAAATGTGTGCTTATTCCTGTGTCGATAACTGCAACAGCAACATTTTCTCCTCCAAAATCTAAATTGTCTGCACCCAATATTTTTCTTGCAACACTTGTAAGTGCCATTACGCGAGATGATTCTGCAACATAATCTATAAACGGCATATATTCAAGACTAAAAATAGCGTCTTGATTGGATTTAATTGCAATTAAATTTAAAAATTTATACTCTTTTAAAACTTCAATTTTTTTACTTTCAAAAAATTTTTTAGCCTTGCTAAAATCATTTACATAAACTAAACATGTATGCATGTAATCTTTATTTGAAAATGCAAATATTTTTTCTAACCTTACATCAATTTTTTTCATATTATCATCTTATTTTATTTGATTTAAAATTGTCATTAAATTATTTTTTTGTTCTTCATTTAAAAATGGAGAGATTTGCTTTGCGTAATCATTTAATTTTTCAAAATTAAATGTCCCGTCTTTTTTTTGATTTTCCACTTGTTTAAAAAGTTGAGACAAAAGTTGGTCTTGGTTCATATCTTTGTATGTATCATACAATTCTTCTACACTCTTTTGATGTACATTATTATTTGTTTCGTTTTTTGTTTTATCTGTTGTTTTTTTTGCTTGTGAATTGTTTGTTTTAAACTCGCTTAGTTTCATCATAACTCCTTTATAATAACTAAAATAATATATGCTTGCATAATATATTTAGTGATGGAGAATATATGAACAACATTTTAAATAATTTATTAATAAACTTAATTCCAAATTATAAAAACAATAATGCTTTAAATTCTGTGTCAAGTAATGACACACAAAACAAAAAAAGCATAAATGAAACAAACTTTAATGCTTATCCTTATTTTAATGAAAATACAACCAAACAAAATAGTTCAGTTTTACAAGAAAATCAAAATTCTAACATTTTGAATAATCTCATACCTTTGCTTTTATCAGGTCAAAAACTCGATAGCATATTGCCTATGATGGGCAATAAAAATCCTTTAATAAGTTCAATTTTAAGCAGTTCAAAAGACAATAAAAAAGAAAAAATAGAAAGCGATAAAATTGATGTATCAAATTATACAAAAGTAAAATAGTATACAATATGAATTTATAATCATATCATGATATGGAGGAAAGAATGAGATACATCTACAGAACATATGAAGAACATCCATATATAGATATGAGAAACAATTATTGGCATAAAAATAATTGTGGTTGTGGATTTAATTACGCATGCAACCATTGCATGCCTAATATTTTTCCTTTTCCACCACAATTTCCAAACTGCAATGTGCCTTGTATACCAAATAGAAATTGTAAAAACAATTTGTGTTGTGATGAGCTGATTTATCTTTTAAGTGGAATAATTATTGGAAGAAATTGTTATTAAAAAAGCCATAAAGTTAAATCTTTACAGCTATTTTATTTAAATTAAACTCTTCCAATCATCAAGCAAATCTTTCATTTTGTTAAATACATATGAAAATGTTTGTTCATTTTCCAAATCTACGCCGGCTATTTTTAAAAGCTCAACAGGAGGTTTAGTTGCTCCCATTGTTAAAAACTTTTTATACCCTTTTAATGTTTTTTCATCTTTTGAACTAATTTTATTTGCAATACAAAATGCAGAAATTAACCCTGTAGCATATTTATAAACATAAAAAGAAGAATAAAAGTGTGGTATTCTTGACCACTCGTATTTTACTTCGTCAACCAGCATAACATTGTCGCCAAAATATTTTTTGTTTAAATTATAATAAAAGTCATTAAGTGCATCAGTTGTGGTGTCTAAGCCTTTTTCATAAAAATTGTGCACGCTTTCTTCAAATTCTGCAAACAGTGTTTGTCTAAAAATTGTAGAATAAAACATTTTGAACAAATAATCGTAATAATAAATTTTTTCATTTTTTGTTTTGGAATTATTTATGAAATAATTAATTAACAGCATCTCGTTAACTGTAGATGCTACTTCTGCGACAAAAATTTCATAACCAGCCTTTTGAATTGGCTGATTTTTATTTGAATAATAAGTGTGCATACTATGTCCTAGTTCATGTCCAAGTGTAAACACGTCGTTGATTGTATTTTCAAAATTTAAAAGCACAACTGGATTTTTACCATAAAAACCCCAACTAAAAGCCCCTGTATCTTTCCCTTTGTTTGCATAAACATCAAGCCACCTTTCGTCTTTTGCTTTACATAAAACATCTACATAATCATCACCCAAACATTTTGTTGCCCTTTTAACAATCTCAAATGCTTCATCGTATGAATATTGTTCTAAACATTTTATTGTTGGAGCGTGAACATCATATACAGCAAATTTATCTAATTTCAAAAGGTTTCTTTTTATCATAAAATATTTGTGAAAAACACTTAAATTTTGATTTACACTTTTAATTAAAGTATCATAAACAGACTTATCAACTTCTTCTGAATATAACGACGCTTCCAAACTAGAATTAAAATGTCTAACTTTTGCATAAAAACAATCACTTTTAACATTGCCCATATAAATTTCACTTAAAGTATGATTAAGTGCTCCATAAGCGCCATTCATACTTTTATAAGCATTTTCCCTTAAGGTTCTATCGTTTGATTGCAAATATTTATGATATACAGAATTATTCATCTCATATTCTTTGCCGATGCTGTCTTTTATTTTTTTAAATTTTACATCTGCAGTGTCAAATTTATCAAAAATATTAGAAAATTGTCCAGCGAACTCGCTTGTTGCAGCAAGCAATTTTTCCTCATTTTTTGATAGCATATGCTTTTTATTTTTTATTATATTTTTAAAAAATAAATCGTAATTATTGAATTTATTATCCAATATTAATTCATTTAAAAAATCATCATTTAATTCTTTAATTTCTGTTGAAATAAATGATGTATTTTCATCAATTTCAACGCTTAATTTTTCTATTTTATTTAATAAATTTTGATTTACTGAATTTGTAGAATCTTCTTTAACTAACAAAGACGCATAAACATATAATAATCCCATATCATACGATATTTTATTTTCTAATTCCAAACATGCGTAAATATCATCTTTATTTTTTAATTTATTCTCATATTTTAATATTTCTTTATAATTATTTTTTAAAAAATTAAAAGATTTATCCCATTCTTCTATATTTTTAAAATATGAAGATAAATCCCATTTATATTTTTGTTCAATTTCTTCTCTTAATTTCATAAACTTCCTTATTTACAAATGTTTTTTATTGATTTTTCAAAATACTTCCAAGGCAAATTATCTAATGGTGGACACACAGTAAATGTCATTTTATTATTTGTTATTGGATGCAAAAAAGACAACTTATATGCCCAAAGAGCCAAATTAGCATTAGAAATATTTTTTGCTCCATATTTAATATCTCCAAATAATGGATTTTTAATGCCTGACATTTGCACTCTTATTTGATGACTTCTTCCTGTTAGTAAATTAACATTTAACAAAGCCAAATTATTTTTATAAGTGTCTAGCACTTCATATTGCAATTCTGCTTTTTTTGAATCTTTTGTGTATTTTGATACAATGGACACTTTATTGTGTACATCGTCCTTTTTTAAATAATTTTCAAGTGTCATTGCAGTGTTTTTAGGCACTCCATTCACAACGCATAAATAGTTTTTTTTAAATTCCTTATTTTTAATTTGTTCACTTAATCTTTTAGCGCATTTTGAAGTTTTTGCAAAAACAATAACGCCCCCAGTTGGTCTATCTAATCTATGCACCAAGCCAACAAAAACATTACCAGGTTTTTGATATTTATATTTTAAATAATTCTTAGCCATAGTAAGCATATCTAAATCATTTGTTATATCTTTTTGTGTTGGTATATTTTGTGGTTTTATGCACACCAACAAATGATTGTCTTCGTATATTACATCTACCATGTTTTTACTCCACTTGCACCACATGGCAAAATCAATCCATCATTGCACATAATTCCAACCTCATATGCATCTATGTTATCCTTGCCAAAAACTAATTGTAATATGTTTCTTAGTACCAGTGGCTGCAACCCTGTTGTGTATGAATTTATCAAAACAAACAATGGTTTGTTTGATAGTAATTTACTAACCAATTTAACAAAGTCAAATAAATTATCTTCTATTTTCCACATCTCCCCACTTGGCCCACGTCCATAGCTTGGAGGATCCATGATTATGGCGTCATATCTGTTTCCTCTTCTTATTTCTCGCTCTACAAATTTTTTGCAATCGTCAACAATGTACCTAGTAGGTTTGTCAATTAAATTAGAGAGTTTCATATTCTGTTTTGCTCTGTCTACCATGTTTTTACTTGCGTCAACATGTGTAACCATTGCTCCAGCACTTGTGCATGCCACTGTTGCACCACCAGTGTATGCAAAAAGATTTAAAACTTTTATTTCCCTGTTTGCTTTTTTAATTAAATCAATCATCATATTCCAATTTACTGCTTGTTCTGGAAAAAGTCCAGTATGTTTAAATCCCATAGGTTTAATTAAAAAAGTGAGGTTTTTCCAACTTACAGTCCATTCATCTTTCATTGGCAACAGATATTCCCAACAGCCTCCACCTTTATTGCTTCTATGATAGTGCGCATTTAAATCTTTAACTATTAAATTTGCGCCCGTATTCCATATAACTTGAGGATCTGGTCTAAGAAGTTTATACTCTCCCCATTTTTCAAGTTTTTCGCCATTGCTTGTCGCAATAACTTGATAATCTTTCCACTCACTATTATATTTCATTATTTTCCCTTAATAATTTTCTACAATTTTATTTAATTCCATAAAGTCACTTGATGTTATTATTCCAACAGGAGTTTCTCCCATTTGGCCATTTTTTGTTAAGATAACACAAAGTAATTTTCTATTGGTAAAAAACATATTCATAATTTCTTCAACTGTTACATCTATGCTGGCAATTTCATAGTATTTTTTTTCATTTGTCAAAGATATTATCTCTTCGATTTTTTTATTGTTTAAAAAATCTGAGCACACACCACCATTTAACATGTAATTACCAAATGCATCAATAATTCTTTGTCCGTTTGCAACGCCAATTAAAACGCCATCTTTAAAAACAGGAATATTCGAATATGTTGTTTGTGCCATTATTTGTATAACAGACAATACCGAAATGTCGTAAGATACTGTAAAAACATCATGAACACAATTTGTTTCTATAACTTTTGGAGGCGTTGATATAAGCCTTGCTATTTTTTCAAGATTTTCAACAACATCCGTGTGTGGTTCGGCAATTATATATTTATCATTAGACTTATGTATAATTGCGTTTCTAAGTCTGCCATAATCAATTAAATCGTCTTCATATTTTCGAACAATGTGATTTAAAACTACGGCTTTTCTTATCATGTCAGAAAAACTCATGCTTCGTTTAAAATTATATTGAATTCTTAATTGATAATCAATTTTGTTATATGCATCAATAAATCTTGTTGCGTTTGTTTTTTCCACCATTATCCCCTTTTGTTATTATTTGTAGTTTAATCACTAATAGTGTATAAAATACATAAAAAAAAAGCAATTAAAATAACAAATAGTAAAAAAATATTGCTTTTTTTTTGCTTATATATTATTATATTATTGCTGTGCTAAACGGGGAGTTAGTGGTTCTCTGTATCTACAATCCACTATACGTAGAGTTGACCAACTGACTGAGGTTTAAGCGCATATAATAGTTTTATTATTTAGACATGTTGAAATCAAGGTCTTATGCAATAGACCACTTGCGAACCATGTGAGGTCCTGACGGAAGCAACATTAAACTTGTGTGCTATGTGATGTAAGGTTGCTTTGGTGGAGTGAATAAATAATGAAACGTTATGTGAGTTTTTATCGAAGCAGTCGCACAGCTTTTTTTAATTGTTCAAATCATTTAATATGTTTAGGGCTTCAAAAATTTCGCTTTTTGTTTTTTCTCTGTCAAAGTTATTTGATACCAATATGTGAATAACCTTTAAATTTAACTTTGATAAAACTTCAACTAAAAACGGATCTTGCTCATCTAATTTTTCATCATTGAATGATTTATCATAAATATCAATAACCAAAACTGGGTGCATTGTTTGCTCAAGAAAAACTACAAAATCCAAAGACTTATCCGAAATTAAGTTAAAAATTGTTTTATCTCCGTCTGGAACAACCAGTGTATTTAAAGATATTTTAGGTATTGCTATAAATTTTTTTGGTAAAATATAATTTAGATATTTCCAAAACAACAATTCCTTTCTTATCATAAATGTTTCTTGCAAAGTTAAATGCACATTTTTTACAGTTGTTTCTTGCTTTCTTTTTTTAGGTTTTTTTTGCTTGTTTTTAACTTTTACAGAACTTTTTTTCTTGTTCTTTATTAAATTATAAAAAAAATACATAATCATTAAAATTAAACATAAAGATACAATTATAATTATTGCCATATAATTCTCCTTTTTAATGCCAATCAATTGGCATTTTATTATTTTGCTTTAAAATGCTATTTATTTTTAAAAAATGTCCACATCCAAAAAATCCATTATAGGCAGACAGCGGGCTTGGATGTGATGAAGTTAAAACAAAATGCTGAGGGTTTTTTATAAGTGGTTTTAAAGCTTTTGCGTTTGCACCCCAAAGCACAAAAATCACGGGCTCTTTTTTTTCATTTATCAAACTTATTATTTTTGAAGTAAATGTTTCCCAACCAATGTTTTTGTGAGAATTAGCAATGCCTTTTTTTACTGTTAACACACTATTTAATAAGAGAACTCCTTGTTTTGCCCATCGCGTTAAATCTCCATTTTTTAAGCATTTAATGTTTAATTCACTTTCAATTTCTTTAAAAATATTTGCTAAAGATGGAGGAATCTTTGTTGAACTTGGCACAGAAAAACTCATTCCCATTGCTTGATTTGGTTCATGATATGGATCTTGTCCAACAATAACAACTTTTATATCTTCAAATTTTACAAGGTTTAATGCATAAAATATATTTTCCATTGAAGGATACACTGTGCAAGTGGAATATTCTTTTGTTAAAAAATTTAATAAATTTTTAAAATATGGCTTTTCAAATTCATCTTTTAGAATTTTATACCAATTTTTGCATATTTTTATCATATTTTGATGTTATCATAAAGTTTAATTAACAGTCAAATAAACATATTAATTTAATTTAACATCTCAGCGTTTCAAAACTTGCAAATAATTATATGAAGTGATATACTATAAAGGTAAAGAGGTGGACGCCATGACATTTAGTGATGTGAATATTGCATTGTCTAGCATGTTTGTTGTTTCTAATGTTTCAGCTCAAACTTATGAAATTAATACGCGAGCAACATTTCAAAATGGAGAAACAATAAAAATATATTTGGCAAATGAAAACAATAATTGGTACTTAACAGATAAAAAGCATACTTTAAAATATATGAATGAAATTTATGATTTAAAGTCAGTAGATGTAAAAAGTTGCATTTCTGCAGTTTTAAAAATTTATGGTTTTTCTATATTTGCTGGCGAATTAAGAGCAAAGGTTTTTGACGAAATTCAACTGCAAAATCAAGTTTTTGACTTTATAATGTGCATAGCTCAATTAACAAACATGTACGCATTTTTTGATAAACCTGAATAATTAAAAAACTCACTTTAATTGTGAGTTTTTTATTTTGATAAATATTCATTTATTGACACTGAGGCGATTGCTCCATCTGCACATGCTGTGATAATTTGTCTTAAAATTGTATCTCTAACATCCCCTCCAGCAAATACTCCTTCAATATTAGTTTTCATTTTGTTATCAGTGAGTATATATCCACTATTTGATAAATTTAAATCTTCAAAAATTTCCGTGTCTGGCTTTCTTCCAACGGCTACAAACAAAGCACTAACAGGAATTTTTTTAATTTTATTCTCTATCTTGTTTTTAACCTCAATTTCCTTTACCTTATCGTCTCCGTTTATCTTAACAACTTCGCTAGACATAATACACTCAACTTTGCCTTTTTTTGCACATTCATGTATTCTTTTAACTAAAATGTCGTCTCCCCTAAACACATCTCTTCTGTGAATTAAATAAACTTTGTTTACAATATTTGATAAGTATAAACAGTCTTCTAGTGCTGTATTTCCTCCACCTACAATTGCAACGTCTTTATTTTTGTACAATGCCCCGTCACACGTTGCACAATAGCTAACTCCTTTACTTATAAATTTTTTTTCACCTTCTGCGTTTAGCTGTCTACTTGACGCTCCTGTGCAAATATATACTGTTTTTGATTCATAACTAGAAACATTTGTTACAACTGTTTTAATTTTTTCTTTTAAAGAACACGAAAACACTTCTTCAAATTTAAATTCAATTCCAAGGGATTGCACTTGCTCATACATTTGAATTGCCAAATTTACACCATCTATTTTTTTTATGCTAGGAAAATTTTCAATGTTGGTTGTTAAAGCAACTTGACCTCCCACCATTCCTTTTTCTATTATTAAAACTTTTTTCCCGGCTCTATGGCAATAAAGCGCACACGTTAAACCACTTGGTCCAGCACCTATTATAATAACGTCGTACATAGAAATCTCCTTTATTAAAATTTATCACAATTTATATTTTATGTAAACTTTTTAATAAAATTTAACACACATAAAAAAACTCACCAAATTTGATGAGCTTTTTATATTATCTTTTACTAAATTGTGAAGCCTTTCTTGCTTTTTTAAGACCATACTTCTTTCTTTCTTTCATTCTTGAATCTCTTGTTAAAAATCCAGCTTTTTTCAATTCTGTTTTTAAGTTTTCTTCAGCCAATACAAGAGCTCTAGATATTCCGTGATTAATTGCACCTGCCTGTCCTGACAATCCACCACCAACTACATTTACAATAACATCATATTTTGTCATAGTTCCAGTAAGTTCCATTGGTTGACGAACAATTAGTTTTAATGTGTCTAAACCAAAATATTCATCTATATCAACTTTATTAATTGTAATTTTGCCAGTACCATTTGGGAGTAATCTAACTCTTGCAATAGCTTTTTTTCTTCTACCTGTTCCAAGGAATTGAACACCTTTATTTTTTAATGTAGATTTTGTTAATTTTTTCTCTGCCATTAGTTTCTAACTCCTTTTAACTCTACAGTTGTTGGTTTTTGTGCGTCGTGATTGTGATTTGCGTCTTTATAAACTCTTAATCTTGCATACATTTTTCTACCCAAACTTGTTTTAGGAAGCATTCCTTTAACTGCATGTCTTACTGCAACATCTGATTTTGTTGCCATTACAGTTTTATAGTCCATTTCCTTTAAACCACCTACGTACCCAGAGTGACTTCTAAGTTTTTTTTGTACAAGCTTTTTCCCTGTTAAAATTGCTTTATCTGAATTTATTACTACAACATGGTCGCCTGTGTCTACATGTGGAGTGTATGTTGGTTTATTTTTCCCTGACAACATGTCGGCAACTTGAGAGGCAAGTCTTCCAAGTGGCATATTTGTTGCATCAACTACATACCATTTTCTTTCCACATTTTCTGGCTTTTCCATAAATGTTTTCATTAAATATTCCTCCAAAAATTGTGTGTAATTTTTAAATAAGACAATTTCTTTTAAAGGGGCTAATTTTACAAAAAAATATGCCTTATTCAAGACGTAAATAAGTTTATTATAAAACTATTATTTTGTCAAGCAGATTTTAACATATTTTGCCATTAATAATTATTCATATTTTTTATATTTATTCGTCGTATTTAACATCGTATAAATACAAGCCACACGCTCTCGCAGTTTGCCCTCCATATTGTCTATTTCCCGTTTCAAACATCTTTTCAATGCATGATATATCCAATTTACCTCTTGAAATATCAATAATCGTTCCAACAATTATTCTTACCATATTGTATAAAAATCCATTTCCGGTTATTTTAAAAATTAAATATTTGTCTTTTTCTTCCACGTTGAATTCATATATAGTTCTAATAAAGTTTGTGCTACTTGCACTGCTAGAGCAAAATGCCTTAAAATTATGCGTTCCACAAATAAGTTTTACACATTGTTTTATTATATTTAAATTAACTTCATATTTTAATGGTGCAATCATATCATAGTAAAGAGGGTTGATTATTTTATTTTTGCTTATTTTGTAAATGTATGTGTTGGATTTTGCTGTTTTTTTGTTGTTTTTATTTTCTTTTATTTCCTTTGCAGTAAAAACTCTTATATCCAAAGGCAAAAAAGAATTGACTGCAAAAGGTATTTTATTTACATTTATACTATTTTCACAATAAAAATTGGCATATTGTTTCAAAGCATGAACTTTCGCATCTGTTCGGCCACTTGCTGTTATTTTTATGTCTTCTTTTAAAACGTGTGACAAACTTTCTTCTAAAACAGATTGAATTGTAGCTTTATTAGGTTGTTTTTGAAACCCACTATAATTGGTTCCTTTATACGCAAAACAAATTAAAAGATTTCTCATATATAAATTGTAAAATATTTTTTTTAAAATATCAATTATTTTAAAAAGTTTAATTTTACACAAACTTAATTATGTGATAAACTAAAACAAAATTGGAGTTTAAAATGGAATTTAAATGTTTAGATGGAAATTCTGCATGTGCAGAAATGGCTTATTACTTAAGTGAATTATCGGCTATATACCCAATAACGCCATCCTCTACTATGGCTGAACTTGTAGACGAATGGTCACAAAGCGACAGAAAAAATATTTTTAACCAAAATATAATTGTTAGAGAAATGCAATCTGAGGCTGGTGTCAGTGGCGCTTTGCACGGCGCTGTTCAAACTGGTTCTTTGGCAACAACATTCACCGCAAGCCAAGGACTTCTTTTAATGATTCCAAATATGTATAAAATTGCAGGTGAATGTCTGCCTTGCGTTTTTCACGTAAGCGCAAGAGCAGTTGCATCACATGCTCTTTCAATTTTTGGTGACCACAGTGATGTGATGGCAGTAAGAAGTACTGGATTTATTATGATTAGTTCATCAAGCGTACAAGAATGTTATGACATGGCTCTTGCTAGCCATATTATTACATTAAAAGCAAGTTTGCCTGTGTTGCATTTTTTTGATGGGTTTAGAACAAGTCATGAAATTCAAAAAATATGCACAATTAGTGAAGAAAATATAAAACAAATATATCCATTTGAAAAATTGCAAGATTTTAAAAACAGAGCCATGACCCCACAAAATCCTGTTTTAAAAGGTTCAACACAAAATCCAGATGTTTTCTTTCAAAATAGAGAACGCGCAAACATTTTATATAAAAACACATTAAAAATTGTTGAGGAAACATTTTTAGACATTCAAAAAATAAGCAAACGAAATTATAAGCCGTACGAGTATTATGGCGCTCAAGATGCTGAATTTGTTGTAGTTTTAATGGGAAGCGCATATCAAACAGTTCAAGAAACTGTGGATATTTTAAATAAAATGAATAAAAAAGTTGGAGTTATAAATGTAAGACTTTTTAGACCATTTTTTTCTAGTGCTTTTTGCAATGTTATTTCAACCACAACAAAAAAACTTTGCGTTTTGGATAGAACAAAAGAAAGTGGAAGCGTCGGAGAACCGTTGTATCTTGATGTAAGCACGGCTGTGAAAGAAAATAATTTAAATGTTGAAGTTTTGTGTGGTAGATATGGAATCGGAGGTAAAGAATTTGATATAAATCATGCGACAGCAGTATTTTTAAATATGATACAATCTCCAAACAAAAATCACTTTACAGTTGGAATAAATGACGATGTAACAAATACTTCCCTGCAAATTGTTTCTCAAGATTTTAAAGACGATGACTGCATAGAATTAAAATTTTATGGTTTGGGAAGCGATGGCACTGTAAGCGCAACAAAAAATAGCATAAAAATAATTGGCGAAGATACAAATAAGTATGTTCAAGGATATTTTGAATATGATTCAAAAAAATCAGGAAGTTTAACCACTTCACATATAAGAATAAGTGATAAGCCAATAAGAAAAGAATTTAGAACAAATTATCATGACTTGATTGCAATACACAATTTTACATTTATAGCAAAATACAATTTAATTAAAACATTAAAGCAAGATGGCATCGTTTTGCTTAACACTAACCTAAATCAAAACAATATAGAAAGCTTTTTACCAAAAGAATTTGTTGAAATTTTAAAATCAAAAAATGCGCAATTATATGTTATAGACGCATACAAAATTGCCGAAGAGGTTGGACTTGGAAGAAAAATTAATCTTATAATGCAAACTGCTTTTTTTAAACTTTTAAAAGCTATACCTTTTGAAAAAAGTTTAGAGCAAATTAAACAACTTGCAATAAAAACATACTCAAAAAAGGGCGACCAAATTGTTGCAAAAAACATTGATGCCATAAACAAAAGCATAAATCAATTACAAAAAATAAATTATTCTTCATTTTCAAATTTTTTAAAAGAAGAAATAAATACAGATTTAAATTATAAATTTTTTGACGATGTGATTTTGCCAATAGAAAAAATGAATGGAGATGAATTGCCCGTTTCTAAATTTCAAACAGATGGCAGTATGCCAACAAATACGAGCAAGTATCTAAAACGAGGAATAAGTTTAAATTTACCAAAATGGATAAAGGAAAATTGTATACAATGTGGATTTTGTTCGTTATCCTGCCCACATTCTGCAATAAGAAGTTTATTGTTTAAAAATGATGGTAATATTAAAGAAGAATTTGAATCTCTTGATGCGACAGGAATGAAAGGATACAAGTTTAAAATTCAATTAAGCCCTCTTGATTGCACTGGATGCGGAGTATGCACAAATGTTTGTCCAGCAATTAATAAAGCCTTAAAAATGGTAGAAAATGAAGAAATAATTGAAAGAGAAAAAGAAAATTTTAATTATAGTCAAACATTAAATCTTGAACCATCTATTTTTAACAAGTACACTGCAAAAGGATTGCAATTTTTTCAACCTTACTTTGAGTATAATTCTGCTTGTGCTGGCTGTGGCGAAACCCCTTACATAAAAATATTAACTCAATTATTTGGTGATAAAATGATAATAGCAAACGCAACAGGTTGTTCAAGCATTTACGGTGGGTCATATCCTGTGTGTCCGTATACGAAAGATAAAAATGGGCATGGTCCAGCTTGGAGCAATAGTTTGTTTGAAGATAATGCAGAATATGGATACGGCATGGCAATTTCACAAAATCAAAGCAAACGCACTTTAAACAATTTAATAAAAGAAATTTTACCAACAAGCAACCAACGTTTAAACGATTTGTTAACAAAATGGCAAAACAATTTAAATTGTAGTTATGAAGAACAAGAGGAAATAGTTGAGCATTTAGAAAAATTAAACTCTTTAAAAGCAAAAGAAATTTGCTTGTTTAAAGATAGTTTTGTTACAAAATCAATTTGGATAATTGGCGGAGACGGATGGGCATATGATATTGGATATGGTGGACTTGACCATATTTTATCAAGCAATGAAAATGTAAATGTAATGGTGCTAGACAGTGAAGTTTATTCAAATACAGGTGGGCAATCATCAAAAAGTACACCTAAAGCAAGTATTGTAAAGTTTAATGCAAATGGCAAAACAACCAAGAAAAAAGATTTGGGAGCAATTTGTATGGCTAACAAAAATTGTTATGTAGCGAGCGTAAGTTTGGGAGCAGACATTAATCAAACAATAAAAGCCCTTAAAGAAGCAGAAGAGTTTAACGGTCCAAGTATTGTAATTTGTTATGCGCCATGTATTAATCATGGATTTGATATGTCAAAAAGCAATGAGCACATGAAGTTATGTGTTGAAAGTGGGTATTGGAATTTATATAGGTATAATCCGAAATTAAATAATCCCCTTTCTTTAGATAGCAAAGAACCAACAAAAAGTTATGAGGATTTTTTAATGACTGAAACAAGATACAGTTCATTATTAAAAAAAGATAAACACAGAGCCATGGAATTGTTTGAGCAAAGCAAAAAAGATGCCGAAGAAAGACGACAAAACTTGCTAAATATTATAAAATTACAAAATAATGAATAATATTATTAATATTATGTAAAATAATATTGTGAAATTAAAACAAAAATGTTTTTTTCACAAAAATATAGTGGCATTATTGCCACTATTTTTTATTTATTTAAATTTAATATTAAAAAAAAACAATTTTGATAATTAAAATTATAAACAAGCAAAAATCTGCGAATGCCAATGATAATAAGACAATCGCAGATTTGCTCGGTAGGGTTTATTTATTTAAATAATAATTTAAATTAATTATTTATTCCCTACACTATTATTATATGATTTAAATTTTAAATTATTCAAAATTTTTTAAATGTTTTTTTATTTTATTTGCAACAATATTTGGAGTAAATCCAAAATACACATCCAAATCAGTTGATTTTGCACTTTTCCCAAAATTTTCAACTGATATTTTTAAGCCGTTTTTTCCAATATACTTATACCATATATTATCATTAGAGGCTTCTATACTAACTTTAATTGGCGCTCTTGAGAGTAAGTCATTTTTATATTTTGTTGTTTGTTTTTCAAACAGTTCAACACAAGGAAAGCTTGCCACAACAGCTTCTATATTTTGCGTTTGTAAAATCTTTTTAACTTGCATAGCAAGTTCAACTTCACTCCCAGTTGCCAACAACAATACTTTCCCCTTGTTCCCACTTAATATATACCCTCCTTTCACTATATTTTTAAAATCTGCGTATTGATTTTGCAAAGTTTGTTTAGAGAGTATAAAACACGATGGAGTTTTTGAACTTAAGGCAATAGAATAACAACAAATCAATTCACGTATGTCACATGGTCTAAAAACATTTACATTTGGAATTGAACGCAGCATCGACAACTGTTCAACAGATTGATGCGTTGGCCCATCTTCACCAACTTTATAACTATCATGCGAAAACATGTACATAACTGGTAAATTCATTAAAGCACTCATTCTAATAGGAGGTATCATATAATTTGAAAAAGTTAAAAAAGTTGCACAAAATGTCGGACTGTTTAAGTACAGTGTTAAACCATTGCAAATGGCACCCATAGCATGTTCTCTTACTCCAAAATGAATGTTTTTACCTCTAGGATTTTTTGAGCTGTAGTCTCCACCTCCAATAATATATGCTTTTGTTGATGGAGCCAAATCTGCAGTGCCACCTACAAATCTTGGCATCTTTGAAGAAAATTCTTTTAAAATCATTTCATTTGCATCTCTTCCACTAAATGATTGCAAAAGCATATCATTTTTAATCAATTTATCAACTTCTATTGTTTTGTTTTCCATATAACTTAATAATTGTCTATAAAGCTCTGGATTTGTTGTTTGATATATAGCAAACATATTATTCCATTTTTCAATAAGATTTGAATTTTTTTGAATGGTTTTTAATGCTAAATTTTTTACATCATCTGGAAGATTATAAGGATTTTCTACATTTAACTTTAATTTTAATTCATTTAATTCTGCAACGCTTAACGGTGTGCCATGAATTGAATTTAATCCTGCCTTTTCTGTTCCATAGCCTATTGTTGTTTTAAATATAATAACACTTGGTTTTTGAGTACATCTTTTTGCTTTCGCAATAGCTTTAGTAACACAATAATAACTATTGGCATTATTGACTCTTATAACATTAAAGTGCATAGCTTTAAATTTTTTTGCAATATTTTCACTATTTGTTAATGTCGCACTTCCATCAATTGTTACATTGTTGTAATCATATAATAAAATTAATTTATTTAACTTTAAAGTTCCAGCCAAACTTAATGCTTCTTGAGCTACACCTTCCATTAAACAGCCATCGCCTACAAAGCAGTAAGTATAATTATCTATTACAGGACATTTTTGAGCATTAAATCTTTT
Source organism: uncultured Clostridia bacterium (assembly GCA_944381225.1). Classification (GTDB taxonomy): domain Bacteria; phylum Bacillota; class Clostridia; order Christensenellales; family UBA1242; genus UBA5893. Next base: position 28,793 of record CALWKJ010000002.1, read on the forward strand.
TGCAACCATATCCTGGCCAATAGCCATACCAACGGCATTTGCAACACCTTGACCTAGAGGACCTGTAGATGTTTCTACAAAATTAGTAACTCCATATTCGGGATGTCCCGGAGTTTTGCTGTTAATTTGTCTAAAACTTTTCAAATCTTTTTCTGTAAGTCCAAAATTAAACATATACGCCGTAGCATAATAAAGTGCACTTGCATGTCCGGCACTTAATACTAGCCTATCCCTAGCAATAAAGTTATGGTCTTTTATATCGTAAAAATAATGGTCTTTAAATAGAGCATACATAATGGTAGTAGCTCCAAGTGCAACTCCTGGATGTCCACTATTTGCTGTTGTTATCATATCTGCAGATAAACACCTTAAATAATTTATGCATTTTTGATTTAAATTCACCTTACATACTCCTTAATGTTCTATCAATTTCTTTAACAATTGTTTGTGATTTTTTATTGCTTATCTTTATCATTATATCGCATATTTTTTGTAAATCGTTATTTCTATCCTCAAAAACTAATAAATCAACTTTCGCAATATTGTTATCATTTGAATCATTTATCAAATTTGTTAGCCTTTCTTGTGAAAAATATAAATATACGATATTTGATGTAGTTTTAAATTTTTCAAAATTTTGATTTCTTAAAAAAAGGTCGCAAGGTATGCATATCACTGAATTTTCAAATTCACTGCAACTTTTAATTGCTTTATTTTCTTGATTGTTTAAATATTCTATTCCACATTTTTCTAGCATATCATTTCTAGAAAACAATGAATAATTAACATATTCTAACGCATCAAGAAAATACATATTGAAATTGTTAGCCAATATTTTACCTATCATTAGATTATATTTATAATTTAAACCTACTATTACAATATTTTGTTTCATACTTTATATATTAACATATATATTATTTTTTGCAAATTATTAATATTTACTTTATAAAAGCATATTTAATAAACTTTTATTTTAATTGGCTTATAAATTTGAATTGTTTTTATTATATTTAAAAGTAATTTATCACTTGAATCATCATTTTGCATATTGGTGCTTAAAATCAATAATATATTATTGTCCAACATTAAAAAATTCATAAGCACTTTTTTATTTGACTTAGATTTTACAATTAAACTTTTTATTGTATTTTTATTTATTGTAAAAATATCTTTTTGTTTAATAAAAGTAAAACCTGAATTTTTTAATGTTTCTATATTCATATTATATAAATATTCTAAAGAATATTTTTGGCTGTTTACATCAACAACAAAAGAAATAGAATCGTCGTTGTTTATGCACTGCATAAGCGTCCCATCTTTTAAATTTTTATTTTCATTTATGTAAATAACTTGCCAATTTTTACTAAGTTTACAACAAAAACCTAAATTTTCAAATAAATACATGTTTTCATTTGTAGTTTCATTTATTTCTATCTGTTGGGCATACGCGTTTAATTTAAACTGATACAACTTTTTTCTAACAGAATTTTTTAAATTTTTATTATCAACAACATTTCTTACACATGCTTTATATAATACCAAATACGAAATCATTATATCCTTAGAGAACCATGTGGGGATGTTTTTTTTAAGTAATAATTCCTCTGGCAACATATTAAAAGCATCAGTAACAACAAATTTATCAGCCAATATTTCATTTATTAACCCAACAATTTTGTTTTTCATATTTAAGGATAAATTAAATTTTAAACCATAAAAAGCACAAGCCTTTACCATTTGAAA
>CALWKJ010000003.1 GCA_944381225.1 uncultured Clostridia bacterium
TATCTAGGTGATGAAAGTCAGTCATATTCTGTAAATTTAATATCAAAAAATTTAGAAAATGTAAAAGATAGTTTTATTGTTGCAGATGGAGCACAAATTATATTTGATGACCCTGCAAATAATAGTCCGTTTAAAATAATAGACAAGAACAGCGTGGTTGCGGGCATAGTTGTTTTGGCAAATTATTACGAAGATGGCAAAATTACAGAAGGTGTTGTTTCTGGTTTTGCAGACGTAAATAATGGAATAATATATTCGTGCAACACGAGAGGAAGAAAAAATGAGAATAACTTCAAAATTACAGGTTCAATAACAACAAACAGACCTGCAAGTGGTTTTGTATACCAAAATTCTGGGCTTATAAAGGAATGTTATTCTAACTTGGACGTTGTTTCATACTATAAAGGAAATGCGTCAAGTTCGGGCAATAATTCAAATAAGGTTGCTGTGGCTGGGTTTGTGATTGAAAATAATGATGGAATAATTTATGATTGTTATTCTGCTGGCTCAATTCAAAATTACAATCCAAATAACGCAAGTGAAACGTACAATTTAAATATGTACCTCTTTGGACCAGGAAAAGTTTACAACAGCTTTTCAATAACAAGGTTGATTGATGGTAATTTGTTAGATTATTATTCTATTTCATCTAGAAAATTTGCCTTTGGCAAAGATTGCGAAAATTGTTTCTATGACAAATATGCTTGTGAGGCACGACTAAGCAGTGATAGCGGTGGAGAGCAAAAGGTTACTGAAGATGTAAGTATTCCATATATTGATATTAGCAAGCAATTTAAAACAAGTGGTTATGCGAATTCAAAAAACTTAAAAATAAACACAAATTACAACTACGGTTATGGTTCATTTGTAAACGGAGCATACGGAGCAATTGAATACATGCACCACGCAACAGGTACGGGAGTGGATGATGATTATTTTCAAGTTCCAAACCTTGGAAAATTAATGCAAATTTCTTCAAATACAAATAAAACAAATACAAATGAAATAAATACGAATGAAACAAATACAAATGAAACAAATTTAGATAAAAAAACATACTACGTTTTGGTGAACAACATAAATGCTGAGTATGTAACCGATGATGTTCATTGGAATAGTATAGACATAGAAAATGTGTACTTAACGGGACTTGACAATGTTTCTTCAACCATGCACTATATAAAAAATTTAAATTCAATGGGTGGAGGAATATTTGATAATGTAAAAAATAGTCAAATCTATAACATCATTTTGGAAAATATAAAAATAACAATAACAAGTAACAAAATAAATGGCAAAACAACTGCTTATGTTGGATTTTTGGCAAATGAAGCGAACTTGTCAGAAATTAAAAATATTGAGATACGAACAAGTGCTTCATCTACAAACACATTGACAATTAATGGCGAAAACATATCTGAAATTGTTTTTGGAAACATAGTTGGAAAACTTGGAGATGACTCAACACTTGAAGCATGTGATTTTGTTTCATTAAACACAAGCAGTGCATCTCAAAGTGAATATATTTTTAATATAGACTATAATTTAAACTTTACAATAGGTGGAATGGTTGGCGAACTTAATGGCGATAATGCAACGATTACAAATTCAAGCATAACAAAAACTATATACATTGACTATGGGCAAGAAAAAGAAAGCAATATTGATGGCAACACCATAATTGTTGGTGGAATTGTTGGAAGACAAGTAAATGGCAAGGTTACTAATTCTTATTTAAATAGGTCGTTACACCTTTTTGATGGAAAATCAAATGAAGTTCAAAACAATAATGTATCAATGCAAGATGTATACAGTAATGTTTCTAATTTAACACTGTATGCAGGTGGTATTGTTGGATATAGCGATGAAAAAAATTCCACAACTGACAACAACACAACAACAACATCTAATAGTATAGAAAAGTGCTACATTTTGAGTGGAGTTGATATTATTGCTGGAAATCATTTTTCATTTAAAACTTCGTATGTAGGTGGCATATGTGGTTATGGTGGAAATATTATTAATTGCTACAGCAAGGCTAATTCAGTAATTGGATATGCAACATATCAGCAAAGCAAAAAGGAACTTGCAGACTTTAAATCAATTGACGGCTTTTTGCCAAGTGATGAGGTTGTTTATAGCAGAAGTGGGCTGCCGATTTATAAAGATGATATTGTTGTTTATAAAACTGTAACACAAGAAGCATATGTTTCAGGCATTGCAAATGCTTATAATAGTGTAAGCGAAGTAGTTAACTATTGTGACACAATACAAGGTGGTATGCAATCTAGAAATCTTTATGCATATTATGATACAAGTGACTTTCTTAAAGCGCTATGGAACTCTGTAGGGTATGGTTTGTTTTCATGGGGTAGAAAGATATTGCTAGTACATGGTATTTTGGGTGGAATACTTATGACAGGTGGATTGGCAGTAAAAGCATTGTGCCCAGTAACAATAGATAGATATTATTTTGATGGCAATGGATATAATTACACTGAAAATTATTTTGATGAAATTCCTAAAGAAGTGTGGAAATTTGATAATTTTAGTTTAACCGTAGGAACGCCTTCATATATTACTCAAGGAAACGGCTTTAATGAAATTGCTCCAAATATAAAAAGTGGGTCTTCATGGAATGGACTTTCTGTTTACGAAAACAATAATAAAAAATATTATTACACTGAAAGTGAAGTTTTGTATATACAAGATATATATTTTGATTCTATAGGCTTTGCAAAAAATCAAAATGGACAATCTTCAACAACTCAAAACGATAGTTCTTTAAATACGTCAAGTGCTATATCTGTTGCTGGACAAGTTTTAGAAGAAATTCAAATAAATAATTCTACTTATTACGCAGTGAATGACAATGGCAATGAAAACGGACAGGGCAATGTTTTTGATAGTTATGGTTTGGTTTATAGCACAAATGTATATAACAAGATTAGTAAAGACACCTCAATCCAAGATTTACCAACGGATTGGAATTGGGAACAGTGTCAAGATGGAACATGGGTGCCATCTGGAACGGTTGAAGTTAGCAGAACGAGCTTAGGTGAGTTTGTTAATGGCAATACAATTATTGATGACAACCATGCAACATTTAACATTTCAACAGTTGAAGAATACAGAATGTTGAGTATTATTATAAATGAATTGCCTAGTGCAACCGACATAAGTGATTTTGCAAATGACTATGCAGGTGAAAATGAAAGTTCGGAAGACTTAATTTCATATTTAGAAAAATTGCAAAAAATTATACAAAGCACAGATGAAGCAAGTTACACAATTAATTTTGTACCTAAAAACGGTAAAAATAGCATTAATTTAATTAATGTTAACCCATTGGGTACAAGTGAATATCCATTTAATGGCGAATTTGTGGCGGCAAATAGACAGTCAGATTTGGGTTATTTTACCTTAAACGAAATTAAAACTGCAATTAGAGGCGATAACAATAGCGGTGGTATTTTTGGGAATGTTAAATATTTAAAACTAAGCAACCTAAATATTTCTTATTCTTCAAACAATACTTTAAATAGTAACTCAAATTCGTCAAACATTGGTGGAATTGTAGGCGTTGCAAATGAAAATGCAAAAATTGACATCACAAACGCAATGATATCCTTTAACATAGACGGCGAAGAACAATCTATGGCAACAGATACAACTAACAATAATACAACAACCTTAATTTCTCCTGTTGTGGGATATATGCAAAAGGGTTCAAGTCTTGCAATAAACAATGTTATTGTAGAAGGCAATATTTCAACCGTAAATGATGAAAATAAGAGCAACGTGGAATATGTTGGCGCTATTGTTGGTCATGCAGTGTCATCAACATTTGACATTTCTGAAGTTAATGCACAACTTGAAATTAATTCTAGTTCTTACACAAGCATTGTTGGTGGCTTATTTGGCAAAATAGAAGATAGCGATATCACATTAAAAGACATTACTTTGCAAGGAAACATAACAAGTGAAAGCGCTGGAGTACAAAATGAGGGAAATTTGGCAATTGCCGCAGGGGTAATTGGAGAATTAGAACTAACTAAAAATGCAAATTATACATTTGAAAATGTCTATATTAATTTTAAAGAAATTTCAGCAAAGGCAAGTGCAAAAAATGTTACAACATATGCTGCGGGACTTATTGGATATATTTCAGAAGGCGTTAACAATATTGAATTTGATATAATGAATTTAAATATAGGCTATGCAGATTATTACACTTACCAAAACAAGTCTGTTATTTCATCTGGGTTAAATGCAAAAGAGTATAGCAATAAAGCATATTCAGACATTTACATTGGAAACAGAATAAATGCTGCTTCGTTAATAGAATCTTTGCAAAACAATTCAAACATTTTGGTTAATGTTTCTTGTTTGTCTTTGGCAAAACCAAGTTACGAAGATTTGCCAGTTGACGATACTACTAACTTGTTATCGATATCTGCCAAAACTGTAGCCAATGAATTTGAAAAGTCTAATGTCAGTCTAGATTATTCTATTTCTAATTTAAAATTTGGAAGTCAAGCCATGAGACTAGAAGTGTACGAGTGCGAAACGGAATTCAATAATTCTGAAAATTCTTATATAAATGGTGAACAATACGTTTCTTATGCATACACAACAAATTATTATATAATTGCAACAAGCATTGCTGAAATGATAGGAGATGGAGAAACTGTTGAGTATTACATAGGTGAAAAGAAAAATGATGGTTTAATATACGAAATATATGATGGTTCAATATACGAAATAGAAGATAGAATTTATAGGCTAAAAATAAATGGACAAAACAATGAAAAGAATGATTTTGATATTACCGACAGTTATGAATTGCAATTTGTAAGAGCAAATGTTTACACAACAACTAAAAATCCATATGCAAACTATGAAAACACTTCGTTTGATTTAAATAATAGATATTCAAATTTTATGCCTAAAGATTTAGATAATGCATTATTAAAAGAAGATTCTATTGAAAACAATAACAGTGAATTAACTACATATAAATACAGTAGGGCCTCTTATAATGATGTTGAGACTTTTGACAATTCTAATTTAAGTAAGTATTCAGTTAAGGAAAATCGTATTCCATTAAATTTGAGTGTTTCCAAACAAAAAATTAAAGTGGATGGTATTAATGCAAAAATCGAAACAGAAACATTGTTGTGGAACACAATAGGGGTAACTAATGATAGCGAAAAAGCCAAGTTAATGCTTAATTATAGATTAATTACAGATAATTCTTCTGGAAATGCAGATATTGACAATGAAAATATGACTCCTATTAACAATAAAGTTACCACAAAAACGTATTCAAAGGTGTTATGTGAGATTGAAAAGGCATATTCTTGTGAGGGTGAATGGAATGAGTTTGGAAAAGTTTCATTTGTTGATGAAAAAGGTGCAAGCATAGATGCAAATGTTAATGATTTATATAAAGAGACATACAATTATTCATTTAATGTAAAAACACAAGGAACTGATATTAAATTAAACGAGGATATAACATTACATAACGATAAACTTGACAGTGGAATTATTGTAAGCATGGGGTCTACAATTAAAATCGATAGCCAATCTGCTACTTATCAAACCTTAATAATTTCTACAAAATTAACAGATAAAGAAAGAGCTTATAGAGATTTTGTTTATGTTATAAAAGGAGACCAAATTGCGTCGTTAGGTTACATTGAATATACGCTTTATGAAGGCGAAATAACGGCACAAACGCCAAGGAACAGCATGTTTTTCCCAGACAGTCCTTTAATTGTAAACAAATATGAAAATCATTTAATTTCATTAAGCAGTATAAAATTTAGTTCATTGGATGAATCATTCACTGACGAAAATTTTGAATATTCTCTTACTCAAAAAATTTACGACATAAATTATGTTATAGAAGAAGATGCTAGTGGTGGATATCAAATAAAAACAACAAGCACCGAAAAAAATGTTGAAAATACTTTTACAATATACAATGTTAATTACGATAGTGGTGAGTATGAAATAAAATTTAAACTAACAACACAAACAACAAAAAAACCAAGCGAAGAAAAAATTGAATATAGTGTAACATTAATAGATAATGAAAAAGGGTTTAGCGTTATTAATAATGCGTTTGTTGATGGTAAACAAGCAAATGGGTTTGTTGTTAATAGTGTATTGGATGGCGATTCAAAATATTATTACTTTGAGTACACAAGCGACCTTATAAATGTTTATGAATTAACAAAAATAAACGAAACTAATTTTAAAAAAAATGGCGAACCAATGGCAAAATATGAATTAGACGGAACAAGTGCGTCCGAAACAAAATTGCAATATGAAGACATTGTTGTAACATACTATTATGGGACAAATTCAACATATTTCAAAATAGGTAACGGTGATTATTATTCGCTTGCAGGAATATATACTTTATCACTTGAACAAGAAAATGCTTTACTTGTTTTGGCAAGTGGAAATAAAACTTATAAAATTGATTTGTCAAATGATATTAATTTAAAAGTATTAATATATAATCTTAATTTAGGTGATGGTTATACTTACACCATAACCGAAAATTATGCTGATAATTTAATTACCATATCGTCTTCTCAAAATGACAAAACAATAAATGTTTCATGGACATACAACAATGAAAAACAACTAAGTGAATTAACTGGTACAAATGAAGATTTTGCTTTAAATATAGTTTTAAAAGGTACAGTTGACGAAAAACCTGAAAATAAATTTATAGCCGTTTACGAAAAAGGAAACGAAAAAAGCATATTTAACATTTCCACAGATTTAAGTAATTTAATTTATGAATATATAAACACAACTGGCGATGTTGCATTGTATCTTAAAAATGCAACAGAAAGTACAAATGCAATTAATATTTCAGATTATGAAACATTAATAGAATCTTCAAATTTAACTTTGTTTAAACAAATAAATGGTGAATTTGTTTGCATTTCAGACTTAAATGTTGGTGAAAATTTTTCAGAATATACAAACACAAAAATAAGTGAAGTTGAAAATGTATTTGTTAAAACAGATGATTCTACAAAGAATATATTTGATTATATACAAATATCATTTGATAATGGTAGCACAACTTTAACATGCAATTTATATATTGAAGTTGTTGCAAATGAAAGCAGTAGTACTATAAATGTTTATAATTATAACTCTATTCAAGATATAACTATTAGTTTAGAATACAATGAAAGTATAATGGTTGAAGCCATTCACTATTCAATGGTTAATATAACTAATAACGGTGAATATAAGAATATTATTTATATTAAAGATTACAATACGGTTTTAAGATTAAATTATCAGGCAAGTGAGTTTAAATTAATTCCATTTAATAACAGTTATGCAATTTGCATTAACAACATTAACAACCAAGAATGCTTCACTTTGGAAGATGGATACTTAATAAACACAAACATTGCTGGCGGAGCAATAAACACATCAGTTGCAAAGATAGGAAATGAACCACCTTATTATTATAGTTTTGGAATAAAGAACTTTGCACAAATTCTTTATAATTGTGCTCAGTACACCACTTCAAGCGGAGAAGTAATTAATGTTAACGAATATGTATTTGTAAAAAATCAAATTAATCTTGAGAATGTCGAAAACTCGGAGAACTTTACCATTGTAGGAACTGCAAGTGAAACGACTATAGAAGTTTCGAGAAAAATTGTAGATAAAGACGGAAAATATCAAATAACAGATATTGTTACACAGGGCGAAAACAAAATGCAATACACATACACCATGAATTTGGGATTTGAAATTTTATACATAAACGCAGAAACGCCAAGTGATGACAATCAACAAAATTTAGGCTACAAAATAGAAACAATCACACTGTATTATGAAGGGAATGACAATTTTGATATTACAAATGAAAATGGCGAGAATAGTGCTACAAAACTTCAAAGGAGTATTATCTCAATAGGCTCAACAAGTTTTGATGTGGTATTTGGAATTGTTGAAACATCATTAAATATTGATTTAGAGCAAAGCACAACATAAAAAGAAAAAACGGAGAGAAAAAATGAAAAAAATTATAACTATTTTAAATATTTTTATAATGGCACTGTGTGCCATAACACTAACTGCGTGTGGTGAAAATTTTGACAAATTTTCTCTCTCTTTTTCTAGTACAAGCATAGAACTTACAACCAATGAAGAAAAAGAATATGAAATAACTATAAACAATTATTTTAATACAGATGTTAATTTTGATTTTTACTTAGATAAAAAAATAATCGACATTGACGAAAATAACATAGTAAACATGGGAGATGGAGTTTATAAAATTAAAATAAAAGCACTAATGACGGGCACAACAACTCTAACTATTACTCTTTTAGAAGGGAATAAAACTTGTTTTGTGCCAGTTAGCGTTTATGAGCCGGTTAGTAATTTTAATTTAAAATCTAATCAAAACTTGTATGTAATAAGAGGTCAAGGCATAACTTTTTCAAGTGACATGTTTAGTTTTGAGCCAGAAAGCACGCTTGAAAAAGAATTAATTTTTAGCGTTGATTCAGTAGTTTTGGATAATAACACATACAATGCAACATCACAATCTCCAAGCGATGTGACGGTTACGGCAATAAGTGCACATAATGAAAGTTTATCATGTGAATTTAATTTAAAAGTGTTAGATGAAATTCAAACAAACGATATTGAGTTAAGTTATAATAATGAAATAGTTTTGCCTATTAATGAAGATGAAAATAGTTTTATTGAAATTATAACAAACAGCACAGAGCAATTAAAAAAGACATATACAATGGTATATGATTCAAACAAAGAATATTCTTATTCTTTCATATCAAAAAGAACTAATGAAATATTTAATAATTCAAAATTGGAATTAGAAAATAAATATGAAATTGATATTGTTCAACAAAAAGAAAATTTGTTAGAAGATTCATTAATTGTTAGAGTTTATTATACAAATTTCCCACAATATTACAAAGATGTAGAATATAAAATTTGTTTTGTAACTGTTCCAGAAAAATTAAGAATTAACAATCAAATAGATATTAATCAGGTAAATTTATTTGATAACAATTTACAAGCAAACATACAAAAAGCAAAACTTTCGGTTACTCCAAAAAACTCTACATATACCAAAATTCAAGCAGAATTTTATGTGGAAGATAAAGAAAGTGGAAACATGACAAAAGTTATGTATTCACAAATAAAAGAATATTTGTGTGTTAAATACAAAGGTATTGAAATAACAGACAATCAAATTTTTGATGACCTAACTGCAGAAATTGAATATTATGGCATAAAAGTTTTGCCATCCGATTTATATGGAGAAAATATACGCATTAGATTTGTGTGCTATTCAGATTATTTGCAAACTCCAATATACAACGAAATTCCTGTTATAATACGAAAAAGTGCAACCGATTTTTATGTTGCAGAAGAATACACCGACTCAACAATTTATGTTAGCTTAAATCAAGGAGAAGTTACATTTAATGATTTTGTTGTTAAAGAAACAGATGCCTATGTTGGCGAAATAGTTGCTGTTGCAGATTATTTAAGTTCGGGTTATGTTGAAATAACTCAAACGGGTGACAATTTGGCTTCTATTAACATTAAGCCATTAAAACAAGGACAAGCTGATTATACTCTTATTTTGTCCAGTGGCATTTCAACAAGAATAAAAATAATTGTTAGAGAAGAATTTAACATTGATAATTTTTGGTTGTATGTTTCTCCAAATAACACAGATTATGTCGCAGAAGTAAATTACAAAGATTTAAGAGGAAACTCTACTTTAAATAGCGTTGTGCTTAGAGGTCTTGGGGAATTTGAGATAATTACAAACATTGAGCCTAAAAATATAAATAAAGAAATGTATTCTTTGCAATTTGTTAGCGAAAATCCAGATGCCATTCAAGTTGATGGCACTAAAATAAAAGCAAAGACAATAGATAATAAAAGTTATAACATTTTGGTAACATTAAACATTATGCACGTTGAACAATTTAAAATTGTTCCAAATCCAGAATATCAAAATAACATTGAATATTCTTTTGATGTAAAATGTTTTCAACCAATTTCATCTTTTAGTGTTGTTGGCAAAAATGCTGGAATTTTAAATTCTACTTATACATCAAAAACAGATGTTTATGTGGGAAACATTGGGGAAGTTGATATGCTCATGGCGCAGGTCAATTTAAAACTTTTAATTGACAATGAGGAACCAGATGACACAGATGAAAGACTAATAAGCGTTGATTGGTTATTTTCATGTACTTATATAGAAACATCGCCAAATGTTTATGAACTTAGTGAATCTGGTTCTCAAATTGGATATTTTTATGCCGACACGCTTACTTTTGAGTGTAAAAGTTCAAATTCAAGTGGCTATATAAAAATCACTGCTCAAATTATGGAATATGGCAAAGTTGTTTCTGCTTCGATACAAATTAACATTCAAACATATGTGCAAGTAAATAGCATATGGCTGAATAATTATGTTGACCAAATTTATTTGGATGCAGTATACAAAGAAATAAAACTATATCCATATGTTGTGCCTACAAATGCAACAAACAAAAATTATGTCGTTTGGTTTGAACCAAAAAATGGCACATCTTCTGCAATTGTGCAAATTGAATATGATTCTTCATATATAAAATTAACTTATGCCGGAAGAGGTGGTGGACAAGGAGTTCTTCACATTGTGCCAAGTTCAAAATTTAATGGGGAAACTGCAGGAGATGTTTATTATGAATCGTCACTAAATTTGGAAGTATACATAGGTGAAGGCACTGTTAATAATCCTTTGCACATCAAAACATGGGAAGAATTTAAAAATATTGATTTATCAAAACATTATATTATTGATACAATAATTGACGCTCAGGGAGAAGAAATATATCCACTAGGCGAACTTACAGGTGGCATTAAAGGGTATTTAACAAATGTTTCAAATCAAGTGGTTAATTACGAAAATGTTGGTGGAATTGTAAACTTTGTTGTAAAAGGCGCATCTACAGTACAAAATATAAACTATTATGGGTTATTTACCAATATTGCCTTAAGTGGTTATTTAATGAACTTAACAATTTCGGGAAGCATTGACGTGAATGAAAGTACCTTTAATACTTCTTATATTGGACTCGTTTGTGGGGTTAATAACGGATTGGTTAAAAATGTCAATGTAAATTTAACAAAAGGCAATGTATATTCTGTTGGTTCAAACAATATTTACGTTGGTGGCGTTTGTGGCGAAAACTTGGGTAGCATAGTAGCAGATACAATTAAAAAAGATGCTGGAGACTCTATAACTGATATAGAGACAGAAAAAAATATTGACGGAACATTATTCAACAACTATGAATCTACTACTTCTGGCGCTATAAATGCAAATTATCAAACAGTTTTGCCAAATTCAACAGTTATTGTTCAAATGTTCAAAACTTTTGAAATTTATGTTGAAAAAAATGAACAAGAAGACTTGTGTATTGGTGGAGTTTCGGGACAAAACAAAGGATTAATAAAGTTTAGAGAAAACAAAAACTACATAAAAACAAATTCATATGGAACTTCTTGTGTTGTTGACATTTTAGTGACAGGCGTTACAATCAATTCAAATGTTGGAGGAATTTGTGGAACAAATACCGACGGAAATATTGTGGGATTGGTTGCAAAGGGAAATATTTCGGCAAAATCTTTTGATAATGTCGCAGGAATTTGCGGTACTTTCTTTAGTGGAAAAATTATTGATAACATAACAAGAGTTTATGTTAAAGGCAAAAATTATGTTGCAGGACTTGTTGGAATGGTCCCACAAACAAGCGATTCTGTTATATTACAAAATAACAAAGTTGAGTCTGTTGAAGATGGAAGGCTTGGCGTGGAAGCATCAATAGTTTCAAGCTATATGGGTGATGCTGGAAAAGAAAGCGCTGCTTTGTATTTTTTGGGAAACACAAAAATAAACGAAGATTTGGAAAATAATAACATTTGTCAAACATACATGAATAGGAATTTGATTGAGCAAGGTGACAAAGAATATTTAACAAATTATTATGGAGATGTAATCATTGTATCTTCAAATAACATAACAAATGTTAAAAAATTTGATTCTGCTTTAGACCAAATTTCTAATTTTGAAGAAATAATAAATTCCACTTTGTATCCACAAAACACAATAATTTTAACGTATTATAAATCCGTTGATGAAAGTAGCCAGTATTTATTAAATAGTTATAATACGCAAAGAATACCAAATAACTTATTTAATGAAAGCTTTCAAAATTTAGAATTAAATATCACATCCAATGCAACTTCTATTATTTCAATATCATACGACGGCGAATTGATATTAAATTCAACAGGAGTGGCAACTTTAACTCTTACTTCTGCACATAACTACAATTTTAAAGTAGATATTCGAGTGGTAGTAACAAATTACATTGATGGATTAAAGATGTATGCCACTGCCGACAGACAAGAAGATGCAATAACTTCAATAAATGTTTTAAATGTTACAAATAGAAATATTTTGAATTTATATCCAAAATACGGTTCACAAATTGTAACAAATAATGGCTTTATTGTTGATTTAGTTGAGAACAATCAAGCGAAACTTGATGTTGAAACAAATGATGAATACATTCTCGTTACTCAATCGGGTGGAATTGTAATGTTGCAAGGCAATGGAGCAGATGATTCTCTTGAAAATATAGGAATTGATTTCTATGTTTATTTGCCAGTAACGGTTGGGGCTAAAACTAATAATTATTATTTACACAATGACGGAACATTTGGCGTTGTAAAAGAAGAAGCAAACTTAAGCTTAAGTGCAAATTATAAGCAAGGCATATATGATATAGAATTAGATAAAACAAATATGGAAATTGTTCCAAGTGATATCATTAATTTAAGGGTTAAATATTTAACAGATGATGAATCTGACAAATTAACCTTAACGTTAAGATATCTTGAAGATGGTAGTTATGTAGAATATGATGAAGACAATTTAGAAGGTTTTAATAAGTATTTTACAGTGCAAATTTCCGACAAAATTATAGATAAAGATGGAAAGTATTGTGTTGATTACGTTTTCGCTTTGAACACAGAAAGTGAAGTTAAACTTGGTCAATATCAGTTTGTATTTTCTAGTTCATTGGCCAATGTCTATAAAATTCTAAATGTAAAATACTATAGTCAACCTATAGATTCTGTAATAATTAAAAACTATACATTTAAAGACAATGAAAATATTGAAATCGGCGAAGACGATGGGAACATAATTTACAACACAAGTTATACAATGCAAGAAAGCAATACAGTAACTGCAGGAAAAACCAACATATTAAGAATTTTAATAAATCCTCATTACTCAAATTATTCTTATGTGGAAGTTTCAAACGATGCAACAAACATTAGTGAGGGTAAGGCCGTATTATTTGGTTTGTTAAAACAATATGGTGAAAATCAAAATCAGGCAGTTGTTTCTACAAATGGTTATGCCACAGCAAATGGTATTAGAGTTTATAAAAAGGACATACAGGCCGGCGATTTGAAAATATTATATAGGTTGCATACTAATGTTGTTGAAGGTGAAAGCATTGTCCTTAACATTAATTTCTATGATGAAAATGGCTCACTAGTGTTTACGCAACAGCAAAAAGTATTAACTATTGCCATTGACAAAACACTAAATGTTTCTATTGCAGGAAAAGAAAACGCAGAAAAAATTTATTTGGCAAAAGGCATGACTTACGCATTAAATGTTAATTCTGTTGGATATGCTAGTGAAGATATTTATATCACATCATTGTCTCCTTATATTGAAATTATTGAAGATAATAATTCATATTATTTAAAAGTTGCTGACAATATAAATTATGTTTCTGGCAAAGAAGGTGTTGATGTAACTATTTCTTATTACGGGAAGCGCCTTGTGAATGGCATAATGGTTGAAAGCAGCAAAAAAACATTAAATTGCACTATTGTTGAATATGTGTTTGACAATCTAAATGTTCAAAGTATGTTTGCACAAGAAGAAATACTTCTGGGCGTTGGAACGGCAGTTGATATAAGAGATAAAATAATTGAAAATTTAAACATAGAATACTCTAATAATGCTATTGATTCTGTTAATTTATTAAAAAATAGTCTTAAACAAAGTGCTTCTTACTATTATTTACAAAATGATGCATATGTTAATATAACCACCGATACAAATATTGAAATGCAAAACGATTACAAACTAATTGGATTTAACTATACGCCATTAAGAGTTGGGCAAAATATATTTAACGTGGGTGTATATTGCGAATTGTATTATATGCAAGGGTATTTGGTTGTAAGACAAATTGAAAATCCAAGTGAAATAAGTTTTGATAAAATTCAACAATTTAGTATAACTGCAGTGCAAAGAAGTTTACAAGATGCTCCATTGCCAATTTATAACTATGAAGATTTATTAAATATGATTGATGATAATTATTATAGATTAATGGCAGACATTGAACTTCCTTTTGCCTTTGAACCTCTTAATGTGAACATTAAAAGCTTAGATGGAAATGGTAAAAAAATCATAATAAACAGTGGAATTTACAAGGATAATGACGCGTATTTAAACAAAGAAAAATATGGATTGTTTGAAACTATTAGTGAAGAAACTATAATATCAAATTTAACAATTGAGATAAAAGGTAACGGAACAACAATGTTCGTGTTTGACAATTCAACTTCTGTTAATGCCTTTAATTTTGGTCTTTTGGCTGCAGAAAACAATGGCGTGATTACAAATTGTGAAATACTTATGGCAAACACATCGGCGGCTTTAGTTGTTACAAACAACTCTTCAAACACAAATACAAATAGGTCATATATATCTGGTTTAGTTGCCGTTAATAATGGTTATGTAACAAACAGCAGGGTGTATTTAAAAATTGAAGCAAATGGAGCAAACTTATCTGGTTTAGTTGCCGTTAATAATGGACACATATCATCTTGTTATGTAAAAGACAGTATGATTAAAAACTCCAGCACGAATGCAAACAACTCAACCGGTGGAATAGTAGTTTTAAATAATGGGACAATTTTGTCAACTTACATTGAAGGTTCGTATAACGAAGGTCTTATAAAAATATTTGCAGAAAATGAAGTGAATATTGTAAGTGCATCTTCAATGGCTGGAGCATTTGTATATCAAAATTCTGGAAAAATTAAAGATTGTTATGCCAACATACCAGTTGTTGCATCTTCAAGAAATTCCGGCTTTGTTTGTATTAATAATGGAGAAATATATACTAGTTATACAACTAGCAAACTAGGCGATGGCGATTATGAAAACTATCCTTTTATTATAACTCAAGGTGAAGATTCAATTATTCAATCTTGCTATTATTTAAGTGACAGTTTGTTTAATGTTAATGTAAACCAATCCAACAACAACATTAGTGGTTTAAGACCAACATCTCTTGCTGAATTTGTTATAGGTTACGAAATACAAGAAATAAATGGAAATGACACTGTTACTCAAAATAAACTTTTTGAAGAATTTATTCAAAACAAAAATGGTGATTATACAAGTGGTGTTTGGTTTTTTGCTAAAGAGGAAAATGCACATGAGTTTAAACCAGGTAACACAATAACTACTATTGACATTCAAAAGTATATTTTATACTCTTCATATGTTACTTATTTAGATTTTAGTTGCAATGGTGTGCAAACCCAATTTGTTGCAAATAGGTTACAACTTGTTTCTGCAAACATGATTGCCTACAGCGAAAAGGAACTTAACTCAACATATGACGCAGAAACTGGAATTTACACCTATGATTATTTTACAAATAACATCTATGCTGAAGATGGTTCAAAATATAATCCTATTATCATTTATAGTGCTGTTCAATTTGAAAATCATGTTATAAACAATTCTTTAAGAAATGTAAATTCTCTATATTATAGATTTGTTAAAGATATTGATTACACTAATGAAGGGCTGGTTGTAAGTTCTTTGTATAAAATAACATTTGCAGGATATATTGAAGGCAATGGAATGACAATAACTGGATTTTCAATTAATACCAATGAAAGCATGATTAGTGCAGGCTATTTTGCTCAAATTGGAGACGGAAATCAATATGCAGTTGTACAAAATCTTAATTTTGCTCCAAAATATATCAACTTGCCTAACGCATATAATGTTGGAACTATTGCTGGAACGGTGACACGAGCCTACGTATACAATCTAAATGTTGACGCATATGTGCAAAATCGTCAAGGATTGGTAATTCTTGGTAGGAATATAGTTGGTGGCGTGTTTGGCAGAACGATATCCTCGTTTGATATTAACTGCATAGGTTCATCTGTTTCTGCAAATGCTTACTACACAAACCAAAGCACAGATTTTTCAAGCGATGAAGTTCAACAATTAATTCTGTATGAAGAGTTTGGTTCAAATAATGACACAGTTTCTTACGCTGGTAGCATTATTGGTTATGTTGCTGGAACAGGCACCATAAAAAATCCAAAAATAACAAATGATGTTGCTTCTATTGGTATGATTTGTGGCTTTATGTTTGGTGGAATTGGCATTAACGCAACAGTTGAAGAAATTGAAATGACAACATCATATGGACAGCAGAATTTTATTAGAGCAAGTGCTTATGGTGGCCTTATTGTTGGAGATTTGAAAGGGAAAATAGTAAATGCAACAGTGCAAAAATCGTCAAGTACAGAAAAATTATATGATTTGTTTAGATTGGAGCCAAGAGTGCCTCTCGCCGTTGGTGGAGTTAGTGGAATTGTTAGAGGTGGAACAGTTGAAAATGTGAGCATATATGAAGACTTAACATTTGAAAACGCAAAATCTTCAATTCCAAAAACCGTTGGAGGTTTTGCTGGCAAAGTTTTGCAAAAAGCAATTATAAATAATTTTAATTATTACGGAAATAAAATAACTGGAAGAAACGTAGTTGGTGGTGTTATTGGAGAACTTCAAATTGATGTCAACAAAACCGTTAACGTTGAAATATCAAATGTTCAAATGGGCACTGATGAACAAAAAACAATTATAAATCTTCAAAAGCCAGCTGGCGATCAAGAAGCAGAGTTAATGTATATTGCTGGATTAATTGGATTGATAAACAATGTTACTTTAGATAGTAATAACATTCAAAATATAAATATAAAAATAGAAAAAATTAAAATTAATTGTCAATTAATTGCTGATATTAAAGTATATGGTTCTATTTTAACAGACGACAATCAAACGCAAGCATTATATTATTTGTATGTTGGTTTTGTATTTGGTGGATATTATTCAAATTCAATTAATTTTGCAAATTTGGGTATTGATTTAACTTTAAATGAAGATATAGATATAGAAACTTATTTAAATGTTCAAAACATACGCAATGGTAACAATTCAAATGGGGTTCCAAAAGAATTTCAAATTAGTTTTGGTTATGTAATTGGCATTGAATCGTCAAACACTCTGCAAATATCACCAACAAATGTTGCAATTACATTAAATGATGTAAAATGTACAATTTCTACAAGTGAAACGAATGCTTGTGCTATTTATAAAATTTTTTCTGAGCATTAAAACCATTATAATTTTATATATTTAAGATATTCCTAGAAAAAACAATGTATAAAAAACACTTTTATTGTCAAAAACCTTTTAAAAAATAAAAAAAAATTTATAATAGTGTTGACAAAAAAACAGTAAACCCTTATAATTTCTTAAGGAATATTATTTGATAGTGGTTAAATATAATATATTCTAATTAAATAATGTGAAAAAACAGGCAATATACACTGCGTTTTAAAAAGCTGTGAAGTTTGCTTGTTATTTTCATGTAATTTAAAAAGTTAATCAACTTTTTAAAAACTATTATTACAAATTTAATTTATTACAAGGAGAAATTAAAATGCAACAATCTATGCCCTCACTTAAAAAAATTAAATGTGGAAAAAACGAGAGATATTCTTTTTCAAAACTAGATGAAATCGCTCAGTTGCCAAACCTTCTTGAAATTCAAAAAGATACCTATAAAGAATTTTTAGAGCACGGCATTTTTGATATTTTACAAGAATTGTCACCTATAACTGATTATAGTGGCAAAGCAAAATTATATTTTCTTGATGTTGATATGACTGAAAAACCAAAATATGATTTAAGGGAGTGCAAAAGGAGAGGGCTTTCTTATTCTTTTCCACTTAAAGTTAAAACAAGACTTGTTATTGAAGACAGTGGAGAGGCAATAGACCAAGAAGTATATCTTGGTGACATACCTCTTATGACAGAACAGGGCTCGTTTGTGTTTAATGGAATAGAAAGGGTTGTTGTGAGTCAAGTAACCAGGTCTCCAAGTGTTTATTTTACAAGAGATAAAGACGACAACACAACATTAAGGGGACAAATATATCCAAATCATGGTATGTGGCTTGAAATAGAGCAAGGCGCAAACGAAGTTCTTAAAATGGTTATTGACCGTTCGCATAAAATTACACTTGGATTATTTTTAAAATGCTTTGGGTACACAAACGAAGAGATTTTAAAAATGTATGGCGAACATCGCTTGATTAAACAGATTATAGAAAAAGAACCTCAAACAACGCAAGAAGAAGCTCTTATTGAATTTGCTAGAAAAACAAGACCTGCAGATGTTCCTTCTGCTGAAAGCACAAGAAATTACATTAATTTGCTTTTCTTCTCTGAGTCATATTATAACGTAAACAGAGTTGGAAGGTACAAAATAAACAAAAAACTGTCACTTGCAACAAGAATAACCAACTTAATTAGCGCGCAAAACATAGTAATAGATGATGAAGTTGTTGTTAAAGCTGGTGAAAAAATCAATGCAGAAGTTGCAAGAAGAATTCAAGATAGTGGAATAAATGAAGTTTTTGTAGTATTAAACGGAAGAAATCATTTAATTAGAGGAAATAACAGAGTTAAGTTAAGCAAAGTTTTCCCATGCGATGAAAAAGAACTTGGAATATTGGAAGATGTTTATTATCCAAAATTAATGCAAATTTTAAAAGACAACAAAACAAAAGAAAAAAGACTGGAAGCAATTAGGCAAAATGCTAAAGAACTTATGATTACAACTCTTACAATGGACGACATATTAGCAACAATAAGTTATTATTTAGATTTAATTGAAGGCGTTGGAGAAATCGACAACATAGACCACTTATCAAATAAAAGAGTTGCATCTGTTGGAGAACTTATTGGCAATGCATTTAGAGCAGGGGTTAAAAAACTTGGCGCTAACATAAAAGAGACGCTTCAAGGAAAAGAATTAAGCGAAGTTACTCCTTCTCAAATTGTAAACCCAAGACCTGTAAACAAAGCATTAAAAGATTTTATAGCACAGTCTCAATTATCTCAATTAATGGATCAAATTAACTCACTAAGTGGCTTAACTCAAAAAAGAAAATTTTCTGCAGTTGGACCTGGTGGTGTTAAAAAAGAAAGAGCTTCGGCAGAAGTTCGTGATATTCACTATACACATTATGGTAGAATATGTGCTATTGAAACTCCAGAAGGTCAAAGCATTGGACTTATAAATACTCTTGCATCATACGCAAAAATTAATGAATATGGATTCATGGAAACTCCATATAGAAAGGTTGATAAAAACACTGGTGTAGTTTCAAGGTCTTATGAATATTACATGGCAGATGTTGAAGATGCTTGTTACATCGCACAGGCAGTTGAACCTTTGGATGAAAATGATAAATTTGTAAACAACAGAGTATTGTGTAGACATAAAAATTCTATTGTCGAAGTGCCAAAAGAAAGAGTGGACTTTATGGATGTTTCTCCAAGACAATTCATTTCTGCGGCAACTGCACTTATTCCTTTTCTTGGCAACGACGACTCTGCTCGTGCACTTATGGGTGCTAACATGCAACGTCAAGCAGTTCCAATTTTAAGGCCAGAAGCCCCAATAGTTGGTACTGGAATGGAAAGACCAGTTGCGCAAGATTGTGGAGACATGATTACAGCAAAGAGAAGTGGTGTGGTTTCTTATGTCAGCGCAGACCATATAATTGTAACAGCAGACAATGGCGAAAAAGACGTATATAAATTAATAAAATTTCAAAAGACAAATGCAGACACATGTAACAATCAAAAACCAAATTGTACAAAAGGACAAAGGGTTGAAAAGGGAGACCTTTTGGCAGACGGATATTCTACACAAAACGGCGAACTTGCACTTGGAAAAAATGTACTTATTGGATACATGAACTGGGAAGGATATAACTACGAAGACGCTATTTTAATTAGTGAAAGAATAGTTAAGGATGATGTTTACACTTCTATAACTTTAAAAGTTGAAGAAATGCCATGCAGAGCAACAAAACTAGGAGATGAAGAAATAACAAGAGATATTCCAAATCTTGGCGAAGACGCGCTTAAGAATTTGGATGAAAATGGTATTGTTAGGGTTGGGGCAGAAGTAAAACCTGGTGATATTTTAGTTGGTAAAGTAACTCCAAAAGGAGAAACAGAATTAACTCCTGAAGAAAGGTTGTTAAGAGCAATATTTGGAGATAAGGCAAGAGAAGTTAGAGATACATCACTTAGAGTTAAACACGGCGCAGGTGGCGTTGTAACAAACGTTGAAGTATTTTCAAGAAAGAACAAAGACGAGTTGGAGCCTGGCGTAAACATGCTTGTTAAAGTATATGTTGCACAAAGGAGAAAACTTTCTGTTGGAGACAAAATGTCTGGACGTCACGGAAATAAAGGTGTTGTATCTAGAATTCTTCCAGAAGCAGATATGCCTTTTATGGCTAATGGTCAACCACTTGATATAGTATTAAATCCTCTTGGTATTCCATCTCGTATGAATGTTGGTCAGGTTTTGGAAGTTCACTTAGGACTAGTTGCAGGTACTCTTGGTTGGAAAATTGCAACACCTGTATTTGATGGCGCAGATGCAGAACAAATTAAGCAATTATTAAAATCCAATAACTTCCCTGAAGATGGTAAAATACAACTTTACGATGGAAGAACGGGTGAACCTTTTGACCATCCAACAACCGTTGGATACAAATATATGTTAAAGCTTGACCACATGGTTGATTCAAAAATGCATGCTCGTTCTATTGGACCATATTCTCTTGTTACACAACAACCTCTTGGTGGAAAAGCCATGTTTGGTGGACAAAGATTTGGTGAAATGGAAGTTTGGGCACTTGAAGCATACGGGGCTTCTTCAATTTTGCAAGAGATTTTAACTGTAAAATCAGATGATATTGTAGGTAGAACAAAAACTTATGAAGCTATAGTAAAGGGACAAACAATTGCAGAGCCTGGAATACCAGAAAGCTTTAAAGTTTTAATTAAAGAATTGCAATCATTGGGATTGGATGTAAAAATATTGACAGAAGACAATAAGGAAGTATCAATTCAAGAGTTGTCAAATGATGACTTAGATGCTCCATCACTTGGTCATGAAGTGGAAGAAGAATTAAAAGATATTTCTCTTGACTTTGACAATGGAGAAGGCTCGGCAGATGTGGTTTCACAAGAACAAGTTGACAATGCACTTGATATGGACAATTTGTTTGATGAATTTGATGATTTTGATGAATAAATGTATTTTTATATTTAAAAATGTTTAGATAGGAGAAAAAAGAATGTTTGAACTTAACAACTTTGATTCCATAAGAATTGGAATTGCTTCACCAGAAAAAATAAGAGAGTGGTCTCATGGTGAAGTAACAAAGCCTGAAACAATTAATTACAGAACTCAAAAGCCTGAAAAAGATGGCTTGTTCTGTGAAAAAATATTTGGGCCTAGAAAAGATTGGGAATGCCATTGTGGTAAATATAAAAGAATTAGGTACAAAGGTGTTGTATGCGATAAATGTGGAGTTGAAGTTACTCGTGCAAAAGTTCGTAGGGAAAGAATGGGGCACATTGAGCTTGCTGCGCCTGTTACTCACATATGGTTCTTTAGAAGTGTTCCATCAAGAATT
Source organism: uncultured Clostridia bacterium (assembly GCA_944381225.1). Lineage (GTDB taxonomy): Bacteria > Bacillota > Clostridia > Christensenellales > UBA1242 > UBA5893. Next base: position 22,018 of record CALWKJ010000003.1, read on the forward strand.
GGAACCATTCTTGACATAACACCAAAAGCACTCGAGCAAGTTGTTTATTATGTAAATTGGATTATTTTAGACCCTAAGTCCACTAATTTTTCTTACAAGCAAATAATAAGCGATAAAGAATATAGAGAAGCTCAGGAAATGTATGGGGTTAATGGTTTTGTTGCGGGAATGGGAGCAGAAGCCATAAAGAGACTTTTGAGCGAAGTTGACCTTGAAAAAGAAAGCAAAGAATTAAAAGAAACATTAAAAACAGCAAAGGGACAAAAAAGACTAAAAGCAATAAAGAAACTAGATGTTGTTGAATCATTTATTACAAGTGGAAATAAACCACAATGGATGGTTTTGGATGTTTTGCCAGTTTTACCACCAGAATTAAGACCTATGGTTCAATTAGATGGTGGCAGATTTGCAACAAGTGACCTTAATGACCTTTATAGAAGAGTTATAAATAGAAATAACAGATTGAAAAAACTTATGGAACTTGGAGCCCCTGATGTTATTATAAGAAACGAAAAGAGAATGTTGCAAGAAGCAGTTGACTCTTTAATTGATAATGGCAAAAGAGGAAAGGCAATTCAAGGAGCAAAACAAAAAGATTTAAAATCTTTAACTGCTATACTAACTGGTAAGCAAGGTAGATTTAGACAAAATCTTCTTGGAAAAAGAGTTGATTATTCTGGACGTTCGGTTATTACGGTGGGCCCAGATTTAAAAATGTATCAATGTGGTCTTCCTAAAGAAATGGCGCTTGAACTTTTTAAACCTTTTATCATTAAAAGACTAGTAGAATTAAATCAATCTACTAACATCAAAAGTGCTAAAAAACTTATTGAAAAAGAAAAACCTGTTGTTTGGGATGTGCTAAGCGAAGTTATAAAAGACCATCCTGTACTATTGAATCGTGCACCAACTTTGCACCGTTTAAGTATTCAAGCTTTTGAACCAGTTTTAGTTGAAGGTAGAGCAATTAGGCTTCACCCTTCTGTATGTACTGGATTTAACGCCGATTTCGACGGAGACCAAATGCCAGTGCATGTTCCACTTAGCATTGATGCGAGAACAGAGGCAAGGACCCTTATGCTTGCATGTAATAACATTTTAAAATTAAGTGATGGTGCTCCAATTATTACCCCTGGACTTGATATGGTTATAGGCTGCTATTATTTAACTCAAGTTAAAAAAGGAGTTAAAGGTGAAGGCAGTATATTCTCAAGCGAAGAAGAAGCAATTATTGCATATCAAACAAAAGCGATTGATATTCAAGCTGAAATTTTAGTTAGAAGAACAGTTTGCGTTGATGGTGTCAATTATTCTAAAAGAATTAAAACAACTGTTGGAAGAATTATCTTTAATAAAGCCGTTCCACAAAATTTAGGATTTGTTGAAAGAAAAACTCCAGAAGATATGTGCGAACTTGAAATAAATTACGCCGTTATGAAAGGCGACTTGAAAAAGATAACTGTTGCATGTTTTGAACAATTAGGAACAACTGAATGTTCAAAAATGGTTGACAGATTTAAGGAACTGGGCTATAAATACTCAACAATAGCGTCTTTAACAATAAACGTTTATGACATGGAAGAACCTCCAAAAAAGAAAGAAATTATAGAAGAAGCAAACAAAAAAGTTTTGGAAAATGAGAAACTGCTTGCAAGAGGATTGGTTACACTTGACGAAAAACTTACAGCAAATATGAATGTTTGGTTTGAAGCAACAAATAAAGTTCAAGATGCAGTTATTGAGCACTTAGACGATTTTAATCCGTTAAAAATGATGGTTACATCTGGTGCGCGTGGCAATAATGTGCAATTAAATGGTATTTGTGGAATGAGAGGAATTATGGCAAATGCATCTGGGCAAAAGGTTGATATTCCTGTAAAATCATCATTCCGTGGTGGGCTTACACCTCTTGAATATTTCTTGTCATCTCGTGGTGGAAGAAAGGGACTTGCTGATACAGCACTTAAAACGGCAGACTCTGGATATCTTACAAGGCGTCTTGTTGATATAAGTCAAGATGTTGTTGTTACAGAAGAAGATTGTTTTGAATCATTGGGCGAAAAAGTAAAAGGTGTTGAAGTCTCAGCGCTTATTCAAGATAAATCTGTTCTAGAATCATTGGTAGACAGAATATCTGGTAGATTTGCAGTTGAAGACGTAATTGACCCTAACACAAAAGAAGTTTTGGTAAAAGCAAACACAATGATTTCAAAAGAACAAGCAAAACAAATTGAAAAAGCCGGAATAGAAAAAGTTAAAATTAGAACGCTTTTAACATGCAGAAGCAGACATGGTGTTTGCGCAAAATGTTATGGAAGAAACATGGCTAACTTAAGCGAAGTTTCTGTTGGAGAAGCCGTTGGTGTCATTGCTGCGCAAAGTATTGGTGAACCTGGAACACAGCTTACAATGAGAACCTTCCACACAGGTGGTGCGGCTGTAGCTGCCGACATAACAAAAGGATTGCCTCGTGTTGAAGAAATTTTTGAAGCTAGAAGACCTAAAGGTGAAAGCAAATTAAGCGAAATAGCTGGAACTGTTACCATTAAAGATGAACCTAGATTTTATATAATAACAGTAAAAAATGATGAGGAAGAAGCTGTTTATGAAATTAAAAAACCTGTTTATTTAAAAGTTAAAAATGGCGACAAAGTTGAAGCTGGTATGCAATTAAATGAAGGTTCTATAAATCCAACTGATTTATTAAGAATAAAAGGTCTTAAAGGCTTACAAGATTATTTATTAAGTGAAGTTATTTCAGTATATAGAGCGCAAGATGTTTCTATAAATGACAAACATATAGAAGTTATTATAAGACAAATGCTAAAGAAGGTAAAAATTGAAAGTTCTGGTGATACAAAACTATTGCCTGGAGAGATTGTGGATGTATTTGCTTACGAAGATGAAAACGAAAGAGTTTTAGCTGAAGGCGGGGCTCCTGCGGCAGCAAAAAGAGTACTTTTAGGACTTACAAAAGCTGCTTTAACAACAGAAAGTTTCTTGTCTGCAGCTTCATTTGAACAAACATCTAGGGTTCTTACGGATGCAGCACTTAAAGGTAAAGTTGACCATTTAAGAGGACTAAAAGAAAATGTTATAATAGGAAAATTGATTCCAGCAGGAACAGGACTTAAACAATATAGGCAACTTTTACCTGTAGAAGTTGAAGGCTAAAAATAACGGTGATACCGTTATTTTTTTTTGTGCAAATATTTTTATTAATTAATTTATAAAATTTATTTTAAAAACATACATAAAATGTATGTTTTTTATTAACCTTAACTGACAAATTAATTTGCTTTTGCGATAATTAGTTTTTTTTAAATCTATAATAAAAAAAATTTTATAGCACAAATTTATTATTATAAAAAGAAAAATTGTGCTACAATCATCTTATATTTTTTAAAATTGGAGGCAAAATATGGAAAATTTAACAAATGATTTTAAAGAAGCATGGAAAGGATTTAAGGGAAATAAATGGAAAAAAGAAATAGATGTCTCTAATTTTATTGATTGCAATTATACTGAATACAAGGGGAATGACAGTTTTTTGGTGTCTAAAACAAAAAAAACTTCAAAAGTGTGGCATAAATGCGAAAAATTATTAAAAATAGAGAGAAAAAAACATCTTTTAGACGTTGATTTAAAAAACATTTCTGGAATTAATAATTTTAATGCCGGTTATATAAGTAAAAAAAATGAGGTTGTTTTTGGACTGCAAACTGACAAGCCTTTAAAGCGAATTGTCAACCCCTTTGGTGGTATTCGAATGACTCGAAACGCGCTTAAATCTTATGGCAAAAAATTGCCAAAAAATATTGCAAGAATATTTGATAACATGGTTAGAAAAACACATAATGATGGTGTTTTTGATGCATATACTCCAGATATAAGAAAAGCAAGAAGTGCAGGGCTTATTACTGGGCTTCCTGATGCATACGGCAGAGGAAGAATAATTGGTGATTATAGAAGAGTTGCGCTTTATGGAATCAATGCTCTTATTGTTGAAAAGAAAAATGACCTTTTAAAAAATGAAATGTTAGAAATCAAAAATGAAGAAGTAATTAGACTTAGAGAAGAGGTTAGTGAACAAATAAAAGCACTTGAAAAAATGAAATTAATGGCACTAACTTATGGATTTGACATTTCTTTGCCAGCAAAAAATGCAAATCAAGCATTTCAATGGACATATTTTGCATACCTAGCTTCTGTTAAAGAAAATAATGGGGCTGCAATGAGTTTGGGAAGAGTATCGACATTTTTAGATGTGTATATTGAACGAGATATAAAAAATGGAGTGTTAAGCGAAGAACAAGCGCAAGAACTTGTTGACCAATTTACAATTAAATTAAGGCTTGTAAGGCACTTGCGAACCCCAGAGTACGATGAGGTTTTTGGTGGCGACCCTACTTGGGTAACAGAAAGCATAGGTGGAATGCTAGATGACAAAAAGAGTTTGGTAACCAAAAATTCATTTAGATTTTTGCATTCTTTAATTAATCTTGACCCAAGTCCAGAACCAAACTTAACTGTTCTTTGGTCAAATTTATTGCCAATTAATTTTAAAAAATACTGTGCAAAAATTTCTATTTTAACAGATAGTATACAGTATGAAAATGATGATATTATGCGCCCCATTTACGGGCATGACTACGCAATAGCCTGTTGCGTTTCGGCCATGAAATTAGGCAAACAAATGCAATTTTTTGGGGCTAGATGTAATTTAGCAAAAGCGCTTTTGTACAGCATAAATGCAGGAATAGACGAAAATTCTGGAAAATTAGTTGTTGAAAATGTCAATAAAATAAAAGATGGTGTATTAAATTATGAAGAAGTAAAAAGAAATTATTTTGATGTTTTAAGTAAAGTCGCAAAGACATATGTTGAAGCTCTTAATATAATTCACTATATGCATGACAAATATGCATATGAAGCTGGGCAAATGGCACTGCATGATACTTTTGTAGAAAGACTTATGGCGTTTGGTGTGGCAGGGTTGAGCGTTGCCACAGATTCTTTATCTGCAATTAAATACGCAAAGGTTACTCCAATAAGAAACGATAATGATATAGCTGTAGATTTTAAAATAGATGGTGATTTTCCAAAATACGGAAACGACGATGACAGAGTAGACAAAATTGCTGTTGAAATTGTAAAAAAGTTTGTTGGCGAACTAAAAAAACATAAATTATACAGAAATGCCATTCACACATTATCGGTTCTAACAATAACTTCCAATGTTATGTATGGCAAAAAAACTGGAACCACTCCTGATGGTAGAAAATGTGGACAACCTTTTGCACCGGGAGCAAATCCAATGCACGGAAGAGATTGTAATGGTGCACTTGCATCTTTAAATTCTGTTGCAAAAATTCCATATTGTGGTTGTTGTCAAGATGGTATATCTAACACTTTTTCAATAATTCCAAACGCTCTTGGCAGTGATGAACAACATAGAGTAAAGAATTTAGTGTCAATTTTAGATGGTTATTTTATGCAAAAAGCACAACATCTTAATGTTAACGTGTTAGATAGAGAAAAACTTATTGATGCAATGAATAACCCAAATAAATATCCAACGCTTACAGTAAGAGTGTCTGGGTATGCAGTAAATTTTAATAAATTAAGCAGAGCGCATCAAGAAGAAGTTATAGCTAGAACATTTCATGAAAAAATTTAAAAAGGATATTATGGAAAAAGTTTATGGATATATAAATAGCATAGAGACAATGGGGCTTGTAGATGGACCTGGTATACGGTTTGTTGTGTTTTTGCAAGGCTGTGAACTAAGATGTTTATATTGCCACAACGTTGAAACTTGGGACAAATTAACAAAATCATTTAAAATTACTCCTAAAACTCTATTAAAAAAAATTTTAAAATATAAAAACTATTATGGTGCAGAAGGGGGTGTAACATTTTCTGGTGGTGAACCACTGCTACAACCTAAGTTTTTATTAGAATGTTTAAAATTATGCAAACAAAATAACATAAATACAGCTTTGGATACTGCTGGGGTTGGAGTTGGATATTATGACGAAATTTTAAAATATGTTGATTTGGTAATTTTAGACATTAAAGCAACAGAAGAACAATTATATAAAAAAATTACTGGAAAATCGATGAAAAAATTCAATAATTTTTTAAAAGCTGTTCAAAAAAACAATAATGATTTATGGCTTAGACAAGTAATTGTTCCAAATTTAAACGACAGCAAAGAAAATGTTATTAAATTAAAAGAATACGCAAAAAAAATAAAAAATGTGAAAAAAATTGAACTTTTGCCATATAAAACGATGGGCGTTTATAAATATAAAATATTAAATATCCCTTACAGGCTTGAAGGGGTGCAAGAAATGAGCGAACAAAAAATAGAAGAACTTTCTAAATTTTTAATTTAAAAAATCACGGAAATCTCCGTGATTTTTTGCATTATGCTGTTTTTGTAACCGTGTAAGCATTATTTGAGTAAACATATTTAACCAAGCTGTTTTCAATACTTTTTTCAACTTTTATTCTGGTTGTTTGATTGTTGTTTTCATATTCGATGAAATATATATTATTATTATTTTTTTCTGATTGTTTTATTTCAAGTTCAATTTCTTGTCCTCTTGTTTCATATTCACTTTCAAACTCAACCATTCCATTTTTTATTTCAATTCCAAGGGAAGTGCTATACACTTCAATATTTCCATTATAAATTGTATAAGAAAATTCTTGCTCACGGTTTTCTGTTTCTTGTTTTATTTTCACTTTTTTATTATTTTCTAATGTAATTGTAAATTCTATCTCGATTTCATCTTTTTCAATTTCTTTAACGCCTATTAAATCATATGATTTATTGTTGTACAAAACAACGCCTGTTAAACTTGTTGCAACTTCAAAATCATCATCATTTTTGCTTGGACGGTTATTTTGCGATGGTACAGTTTCGTTGTAGTACAATTTGTAAGTGTGCTCATTATTTAACATGTCCTGATAATTTACTACCAACATTTTTGCATACTGAGAATTGTCAGATGTTTGTTCTTGAGGAGTAATAATTGTTTTGTTACCTAAAAATCCCTCAAAAGTTGGCAGATATGAATGTACATAGTCTACAATTTGATTAAATTCTTCTTGCGTTTGTTGTAATTGACTGCTTGTTTCGTTGTTAAGTGCAAGTTCCATGCCTGACACAATAGAAAACGCATATAGTTCTTTTGTGTTGGCAAAAGAGTATGTTTTTGGAGTAGTATCACAAGCATAAAGAACAGTACCCAAAGTTCCAAATACAAAAACGAATGCAATAGCTAATAAAAATTTTTTCATTTTTCTCTCCTTTACTTTAAGATATCATAGCGTTCTAATTTTTCACAAATATTTTTTACATAAATTTTTGTGAAAAATGAAAAATATTGTAACTAAACAGTTAGTTTTTGAAAGATTTTTAAAATATATTAAATAAATTTTTTTTAACATTACTAATTTATATTAATATAGAATAACATCTTATATATTGTTTTTATAAGCATATTATAAAATTTAAATAAGTTTTGGCAAAATACACTCTTGAAAGTACTTTAAAAAATGTTTTGATTAAAATTTTAAAATGAATATTCAAATAAATTTATATTAATAAAAATATATAGATTTAAATAAACAATTTAATGCTAAAACTTTAAAAAAAACATTATATTATCACTTGTTAATATATTTTCATATATTGATATGTTATAAAGGAGGCTTTTTTGAAGTTTTTTTATCCGTATGATTGCAATAAAAATAGGTGCTTTAATAAAAAGAATGAATGTTGCAAATATATCATTAAACACATACATCAAACATCTGCAAATGGTGGAATAACAGGTCCCACAGGTCCCACAGGTCCAATAGGTCCAACTGGGCCAGCAGGTGGTGGTGCAAATATTACAGGTCCCACAGGAGCAACAGGACCAACTGGGCCAACTGGGTTAACTGGTGCGACAG
>CALWKJ010000004.1 GCA_944381225.1 uncultured Clostridia bacterium
GTTTTTTTTTTTAACTCTAATAATATTTTGTCTAAACACTCATAAGGACATGTTAAACAATAAGAGCACCCAACTTGTGCAAAAGAATGCACTTCGTATTTGTTTTTTAATGTATTAAATACCAAATAATAACTTTCATCGATTTCTTTTAACCTTTCCGCCACAAAAAGCGAGTCCGTTTTTATTTTAATTAACATTTTGCCCCCATTATTAAATTAAATGGCAGACTAAAAGTCTGCCATTTGTTAATTACTAGATTGCTGAGAAACTACAGTTGTGAATGGATTTGTTACAGTACTAGAAATTCCTGTTATCTTTGCTTGTCCATTTGGCTTGTCACATACTAATTCAGCATATTTAACCAATGTAGCTGTATATGTTGGATATCCTGCATTTTGTTTTAAAACTTTGCCGTCTTCACCTTCAAGCCATTTCCAGTCACATAATTGATGAAGTGTAAAGTCGTCAGTATTCAATAAATACATTGCATCATCTTCTACAAATCTGTCTGCAACAACTGGAATTCCATTATAAGTCAATGCCTTATAACCACCTGCAAGTTCCATAACATCTATATTTCTTCTGTATGCACCCAAATATTCTTGATATGCTCTTCTTACTTTGCTAGAACATGCTATGTAATTTACGCTGCTACCACTAACTTCTTCCAAAAAGTCTATAGCAGTTTGTATTAAACTATCAGAAATTTCTCCAGCATTTGTTTTTGTGTAAGGGCTAAGCCATGGATATTCTGTTCTTGAAACTCCATACAATGTATCTGTATCAGAGAATATTTTTCCAAGTCCAGTAATTTCATAGCCTTTTGAATTTTGTACGTAAATTGTATACCCAGATGCTATTGTATCACTAAATGTCGATGGGAAAGCAAGGTGCAATTTTTTATTTACTCTATCTACATAAGTAACTCTTAATCCACCTACCAATTTTGTAGAGTCATTGTAAATATCTACAACCATTCCTTCTATTAAATTTCTAACGCTATCACATGTTAAAACTTTGTTTTGGTCGCAATTTGAAATAGTTGCAAGCAACCCAGAACCATCACCAAATAACATTCTTCCAAAGTTAAAACTTGATGCTTTTATCAATCCTTCCATTTCATCATTTAAAAGATTAACAAAAGCCCCAACATTATTTTGTGACGCACGAATAGCCTTGTCACTCAATTCAATTTTTCCATAAAGATTTTTAAGGTCAGAAATAAATTGAACATAGTTATTTCCAGCTGCTTGTGGAAGTGGATCTGTTTCAGCGCCTGCTCCAATTCCACCATTTATTCCATATGGAGCCAATTTTCTTACTTCTTTGCCCCATACATCTTTGCTTGTCTGTTTTATTTTGCCAAGCAATGGGTTAGCATTTGTGTTTAATTGATTGCTAACCACTCCTAAATATACCGTTTTTAATGCATTTTCTGCACTTTGAAGTGTAACCATTTTATTCTCCTCTCTTTTTTAATAAATCTTCCACATACTGCCTTGCTTCGCTTAATGTGTTTGGCACTTTAGGTGTTGCAAATGCTATGTTTCCACCTTTTGAAGCAGAGACAAATGGTGGTATTTTTCTGCTTTCTATATCTTTAATGTAATTAGAAAGCACTTTTTGTTTTATTTGCTCATTGTTTAACACAAAATCATTTACAAATTTATCGTCGTTTACAACTTCTTCTGGAGATTTGTACTTTTGACTTATTATTTTAGCCCATGCCAAATCTAACGCTTTATCTTCTTTTTGCAAAGACGGATTTGATAAAATTTCTTGTGATATCTCACTTGCAAACTTTTTAGCGTTTTGGTTTTCGCTTAAAAACTTAGAAACTCTGTTTTGCCAATTTTCTTTAAAATATATTGGCTGTTCTTCTTCAATTTTTTGTTTGCTGTTTTCTTTTTCCAAATCGCTTAATTTTTGACACTTTCTAGTAAACTCTGCCTGCAAATTGTTATAGGCAGAAAGTAAACTTTCAGCATCTTTAAATTTTCCTAATTGGGAGCCATTTTGTTCAGACGAAGGCGTGCTAATTTCTTCTTTGGCATCTGCCACGGGCACATTGTCCAAATCTTGTGGTTGTTCCCAAGTTTTATTATCTTCCATAATTACTCCTTATTTTGTTGAACATATAATTGATTTTCAGCTTGTTTCATTTGTTTGTGTAGTCTTATATGTTTTAAAAATTGTTTTTCAATATTTTTATCTATTTCGTATCTGTTTTTATATTCACTTCCAAGCATAAAAGCAATGTGCTCATTTATGTGTAAATCATGGTTGTCAATTTCACAAACATTTACTTCTTTGTTTTTTATCAAATCTAAATTTTCAGCAGATGCTTTTTTTGTGTGTAATTCATTCAAATCTTGTGAATTTTCCCATATTCCAAACCCCAATAAATCAAGTGCTTTTAATCGCATTCTATTAGAAAGTTTTCCATTTTCATCTTGAAGCAAACCTGCGTTTAAAAGTTCAAAAACCATAGATCTTCTTTGTGCTAAACTTTCTGTTATTTCTGTGTCACTTTCAAACACTATATCTTCGCTTGAAATGTCACTTCCAACAAAGTAAAACACTTCCAATTCGCCATTGTCACCCATTACTTTTGTAAGCCGTGGAAGAGTTGCAAATTGTTTATAAAGCCTTAAAATATGTCCACCCAATTCTTTTATACATTCCTTGATTCTGTCCGAAGTTGGAGATATTCTAGAATCATCCTGTTCAATTAAAAGTTGCAAAGCAACACCACTTAAGTTTGTGTATGAAGCAGAATTTGACAGAATGTCACTAACTCCAGAAATTACCATAAACTCAGCCAATAAAGCTTCTTCTTCTCTTTCAAAATCGGTTGGAACAGAATTTGATGCCATAAATCTTGGAGCTGTTGAGCCTTGCCTATAAACCAAAATTTTACCGGGAGATAACCCATCTTCTTCCAAATTGTCTAAATCTACACTTCCATCTTCAACTGTTAAAACTCCCATGGATATTCTGTTTAAAAACTCATGTTTTCTATTTTTTACAGCATTGTATGCCCTTTGTACGGGGATTAACCTTTCTACTACCCCAGTTCCCCAAAAGCAACCCGTTTGTTCTATGCTGACTTGTTTAATAAATGGAAATCCTCTTTTTGAATTAGATCTGTTTATAAATGGCAATTCCCCACAATGTACCAACTTATCGCCAGCTATAACAATAAACCTTCCATTTGGATACTTAACGGAAGGTTTTTCATATTTTTCTATAACTAAAGCATGATTTGTTTTAATGCCACTAACAACGCGACTTGTTTTTGTATTATAACCAAGTCCTCCTATGCCAGTAGAGGTGTTGTCCAAGGAAAAAACATTGATATCTTCTCCTTCTACATCCACATTATAAATCATTTTTATTTCATCAACGTGAAAAGCTTTTGCATGAATTATGCTTTGACAATCATCAATATTCTCTGTGCAAGTGTTATCTGGATATATTTCAAACGGACTGCAAACAGATATTTCAATATCGCCCATTTTTATTTCTTCATCGCCGTTTTTTGCAATAGTATCGCCAAGTTTATCGTTCCATACAATTTTATAAAAACTCGTTCCACAAATTTCGCTCCACTTAGTAGCATCACATATTAATTTGCTAACCTCTTGCCTGTTGTATATAGAATTTAAAATTTTTTTACACAACTTTGCAGTTTTAATATCGCTATCATCGGTAGAAGCTGGAATAATAGACATTGTTGGCCTAACCTTTTGGAGTTTTGCAAATCTTATATCCAAAGTGGGTGCAATATGATTGTAAACTTCTCTCTCTTGCCAAAAATACTGCTTTTCGTATTCTTCTATTTCGCTATTTTGAGAAATTGAACAGTATTGATTTCCCATAAAGAAATTCATACTCAGTTGCCAAATTGCCTCAAATTGTTTTCTGTCGTTTTGCCTTTTTCTAAAATCTTCTAAAACAATTTCAACTAAATTCTCTTCTGGTTTCATTTTGCCTCCATCTTTATTTTTTTAGGATTTTTAAAAGGCGCATCAATGCCTTTTGGAATTTTATTGGATGCCAGTGCATTAAAAATTTCAACAGAGCATTTCTCACAAATGTTTAGCACTGTTTTTCCATCATCATTTTCAATGGAATATTTTGATAAATTTTTACAACCACCAATATCACATTTTGTTTTGAATTTACATTCTTTAATTTGCATCGTTTTCCCCCTTATTTTTTAACAATTTTAATAATTTGATTTTTTCTTGTTTTAATTGTTCATCTGTCATATTTTCATACTTAGAATCTAAATTTTCATTGGCATATTGTTCTAATAAAATTTTTGCAGCTGGAATATCTGGAGAAATGTGTTTTTTGGTGATTTTTTTTTTAGAAAGTTTTGCATTTCCTTCATCATCTATCACATATTCTTCAATTATTTCATCACAATCATAACCAATGGCTTTTTTTAACAAGGCATTTTCAATTACTTGTTTAGAGGGCTTTATTTCTTTTTTCATTTCTGCCCCTTGTTTATTAAAATTAAAAGTGTTTTTAAAAAAGCCAAGTATTTAACTTGACTTTTCTCTTTTAATATATATTTGTTTTTAATTTTTTTCTATATTTTATGACATTTTTTTAATAGTAATAATTTTTATATAAATTATTTTTCTTCTTTTTTATAATTATAAAAATAGTTAATCCAATAATGGCAAGGCCTCCTCCAACTCCACCTAATATCCACCATAATGTGGCATTTGATTTTGTCGCGTCTACTTCTTTTGAAAAATTAATAACTAACACTAACGATTCGTCTTCAGAAGAGGTAGTCAGGTCTATTTGAGTTTCATCTAAAGCAACAACGCCTAAATTGTTTGTTCCATCGCTTAAATACCAATCTTTTATTTGATGTTCTGCTGGAACATTTATTTTTATTGTATGAGTACTGCCCATTTTTACTTTTTTAATATATTTTTCATCTGTGAGTGCCAATTCCAAACCATCAAAATATATTTTTGAAAGATTGTCATCTATTATTTCATCATTAACTGCGAATTTAATAGTTATTTCACATACGTTTTTTGTAAATGTTGCATATAATGTTAAATCGTCTTCACCAAGCTTTAATCCATAAAAAGCTCCTCCTTCTAAAAACGATTTTTCATCAAACACAGTTGTAAAAGTTGCCAAACTATTTAATGGCTCGTCTTTTAAATTAATTTTCCAGCTATTAAAAGCAAAATCCTCAGTTGGAGATGCTACATAATTTAAAGTTTGTCCATATACAATTTCATCAACAATTAATTCATTTTTTATGCTACTGCTTGGCGTTGAACGCATGATATAACCATAACTTGAATTTTCAGTAGCAACTGTTAATTTAAATTTGTTTTGTTGCAAAACAAAACTATATTCCCCTTGATTTGTTATGTTTGTATCATTTAAATAGTAAATATGTACATCTTCATTTTGCTGAGTTTGATAATTTCCCCAAAATATTTTACCACCATTATAGTTGTATATTTTAAAATCATATCCATTAATTCTCGCATCTTTTTCAACTACTTCGTTTGAATTTAAAGTATACAATTTTTGAGTTTCGTCTATTGTTGAAACAACCACATTTGGGTTTTGTAATACATCTGTAACGTTTTTGTTGTCAAATAAAATGGTGTTATCTTTTCTAAGTCCAGAAATTGTATAAAATTTATCAATATCAAATGATGTTGTTACATTTCCATAAATATAAAATTCTTCACCATATTTAAATTGATTTTTTTCTGTGTTTATATAAACAACTTCTTCGTTGATATTTGGTTTAGACAAGGTAGCAAAACTCAAATTAGAATTTAATGAATAATTAAAAATTGAAAAAACTTGTAAGTATGGCAATGCAACTCTTTCCTCTATTTGCCATACACCATCAAAGTCCCAATTTTTTTTATTGTCAAAATTTGCAAAATTTGTGTAAAATTCTTTCAAATAAAGTTCTTCTTTTAAAATGCTTTCTAAAACAGAAAGATTAACATCAAATATTATTTCTCCAGATTGATGTGCTTTTTTAAGTTCTTCATTATTGCCAATAAATTCTGTTGTCAAAGATGTGTAAAAATAATTTATATTATAATTTTCTGGCATTTGATTATAACAAGACAAACAGCCAATAAACGAACCAACATTTATTGAGAAATCACTTTCATCTATCTGCATAGCCCCATCAAAAACCATATTAATTATTGACGTCTGTGTTCCTTTAACAAAACCAAACATTCCACCACAATATGAAATTTCTCTATTGCTTTCTTTAATACCATTAACTACTATATTAGGATTGGCAATCACATTATAAATTTGTGAATTTTCAACACTTCCAACAACTCCTCCAACGTAAATTTCTTTAGAGTTGCTATTTGCAACTGTGTTTAAATCAGCATTGACATAACAATTTTCTATTCTTGTTCCACCATTTGCATCACCAACCAATGAACCCATGTATATAGAAGACTTAGCATTTACAGTCAATAAACTTTTTTTGTTTTCATTAGTATTTGAAACTATTGCAACATTGTTAATTTTAGTGTTTGTTGCATTAGAAATTAAAAAAGCACTTTTTATTGTTTTACTATCTACACTTGCAACTGATGACACAGTCATATTTTCAAATTTTAAATTTTTTATAACAGCACCATTTGAATTAATTATGAGTGCCGCGCTATCACTTGTTTCTATATTTAAATTTTTTACAGTATGTCCGTTACCATCTAATATTCCGCTAAAATTAATTATTGGTTGAAAACTGTTAACACTTGTTGCGTCAATATCATTTACCAATTTATAATTTCTGTTTTCTTCAATATTTTGCAACCCATCTATTGTTGATATTTCAACAAAAGATGTTTGCGCATTTGCAGAAACAAATGAAGCACTTTTAAATGTAAAAATTGCAAATAGTGAAAATATTAAAACAACTAAAATATAAACTCTTTTCAAAAAATAATCTCCATTTTTATTATGTATATTCAACTTAAATATATCACATTTTTTATTTGTTTTACAAATAAATAATACAAATAAAAATAGAATTACTTTTTTTAATGAGTTTTAGAATTTAATATTTAAGTGTTTTATTTTTTTATAGAGTTTTTCCTTGTCTTTTTGTATGTCTGTTTTTTGCGGTTTTGGTGCAATGTTTTCAGGTCTTGACATTATGTAATATCTCAATTCATCAAGGGCATGGTCGTCTTTTTTTATTGGTACGTCACTATCACCCCAAAAATATGATTTAATTTCTCTAATTAAATTTGTGCAAGTTTTAAAAATAAAAAGTTTGCTTTTGCCTTGCGCATTTTTAAAATACGATTTAACTCTTTGAATCCCACTAAACAAGTCTTTATTTACTTTTGGATTTACTAAAATATTATAATCGTAAAATAATTCTGTTACACTTTTTTCACTTGCAAGAGTCCTTTGATTTGCCGCACTGTCAATTAGTGCATGTATGTAGCCCATGCTAGTTTTTGGCCAATTTAATTTATCACATATTTCTTTAATTTTATTTGCATGATATTCAATACCTTTTTTAGCCTCATAATGTTCGGCAATTACATATATATTGTTATCATAATCAACTGCGTACCAATGTGCCGACAATGGATTGTTTAAACCTGGATCAATGGATATATTGTCATACCATTCACTAGGAACTTTAAATGGAGTAATTACATTTATATTTTCGTCAAATTCAGTGTATACCATTCCCCCGTTAGCTGTAAACTTGCCATATCTTCTGCTATCTAGTTCTTCCTTTGACATTGATGCAGTTAAAGAATCAATTTCATCTTTAGATAAAAATGGATTATCTGCCCATTCCATAGATTCGCACCAAACTTCACTATCGTTTTTTTCATTTAAATATATTTCATTATAAACCCATGTTAAGCCTTTAAGCGGAGTCATTGTCCCAAAAATGTCTCCTCTTTTGTCAAACACACGCATTTTACATTCTTGGTATATATCTTTTGGTGGCTCTTCATCAAACCATACAAAATCTAAACTTGTTCCCTGAAACTTTTCTCTTCCTTGGTCACAACTTTTAAAGCCTATCTTGCTTATTCCCCCAAAAACATTTTTAACTAATATATGGTCAATTATTCCACTTTCTATATTGTCTTTTCTTCCACTTAACATAACAACATCATAAATCCAATTGTAATTAAGGTAAGACAAAACCTTAGCCTGGGCCACATCACGCTGAACTTGAGTTGAAAGAGAAACAACCCAGCAATTAATATCTTTTTTATTTTGTCTAAATGGATGAATTCCCCTTGCTAGCCAAACCGTTTCAACAGCTCCACATTCCGTTTTTCCACTTCTGTTTCCTCCAAAAACCCACCTATTTCGCTTTTTGCATTTATGAAATAAAAGTTGCTTTTCATGTACAATATCACCTTTATTATAATTTTCCAGTTTTAAATTACTTCCTCTTTTTTTTAATTCTAAATCTATTTTTTCTATATTGAGTAAAATTTGTTTAATTGTCAAAATCTTAATTTCCTCCTAAAAAAGACATATATAGACAGTTTTTCTTTCATCTGCCAAGTAAATTAAAGTTATAATAAAAAATATGAAAAACGTTATGTTGTTTTTTTATATAATATTTGTTGCACTATGTTGTAGTAATGCAACTTTTCAGCACACTGCAAAGGCTGACAACGTATATTATGGTCGTGCTGTAGAAAATGGTGTTTATTTATATTCAAGCGCAGTTGTTTTAGAAGACATGTCAAATAGAATTTTTGAAATACCAAGAACTTATTTTGTACAACTGCTTGGAAATGAAAACGATTTGTTTTATAGAGCATCATATAACGATATAAGTGGCTATGTTTTAAAAAGTAGTGTGTCTTGTATCGATCAAACCCCTTTAAATGCATATGTTGAAAATGTAAGTTTTAGAGTATTTACTCCAAATGGAGCAAATTTAAGATCCTCGCCAAATCAAACAAAAGGTGCAACAAATTTAATTACAGCAATACCATTTTTAGAAACCAATTTATTATATTACGGAATTTGCGAAGGTGAAGAAGCAATAAGTTATAAAGGCAATATATGGTACTATTGCAAATACATTTCACAGAACTCAGTTGTGTATGGATATGTTTATTCTCCACTTTGTGATTTATTAACTCCTTTTAGTGAAAACCAGGAAAAATATGAATATATCACACCCAATTTTACACAATCTCCACAAAATCCAAATGACCCAAATAAATTTTTAACAATAACAAAACCATGGCAAATTTTGGTCATAGTTTTAATTAGCCTTCCATGTTTGGGAATAATATATTTTTTGTTTAAACCTACGAAGATTGCAGGACAAAAGACAAACGTAAAGCAGGCAAAAAGAAATAAAGCAAAAAAGAAAAAAATCTCCCGATTAAAACACAGCGACTATTACGAATTAGACAGTGAATATTTTGATTAAAAAGAACTAACTTTTTTAAACTCCAAAATAATATTATTTTTAATTTCAGTATGTAACAAACATGCATCTTCAAAATTATCAGTTTTATTTAAATCGGTTTTTTGTTTTTGATAAGTACTCAGTATCCACTTTTCATTTTTTAACAAGTTGTACAAAGCACCATCATCATAACCATTTCTGCACAATGCTTTGCTAAAACTTTCAAGTGCTGTGTTTATCTTTCTAAAAACGGTTCTTAAACAAACATTAAATTTATCTGCAATTTCAACGCTTTTTTTACCGTCAATAAATTTTAAAACAAGTATTCTTGCCATTTTTCTATCTATTTGATATAAACATTTTTCTACTATAAGTTTTATATTAATTAAAGTTATTTTTCTATCTGTTAAGTTTAAAATTGTGTTAGCAACATTCATAACATCGTTAAATGCAACATTATTAGAACTAACATAATAAGAATTATATGCCCTAGTTTTAACAATTTTATCGAGAGCATAAGTAACTCTCGGTAAATATCTATAAACGCTTAATAAAGTTTTACTCCAATTATAATTTTCCATAATAACTCCTTAATGTAATTTCCCTTAAATTATTCAATAGACTTCTTAATAAAGTCAAACCATTGTGACATTTTTTACAAAATTCTTCATATTTTTACAAATTGTGCCATATTTCGACATTTTGCATGTTTTTACATCGCCGTTTGATTGTTATATTAGAACATATGTTCTATTTTATAAGTAAAAATTTGACAACTAATTGTCAAATTTTAAACAGTTTTAAATTTTTTTTATGAACTTTGCATCCATTCTATGTTTTATATAATAAGATTATTAAAAATAATATGTTATTTCAATTTTTTATGACGTTTTTATTTTTAACGGGTGCAACATACAAACAAAAAAAACCTAGTAAACTAGGCTTTTTGTTTGCAAAATTTATTTAACATTATCATCTTCTAATTTTTTCCAATCTTCATCTTTATAAGGACTTATACTATATTTTCTTTTCATGTAATCTCCATTTGCTTTATACCTTGGATTTTTATCTAATACTTTTGTTAAAACTTCTATTCTTTTCTTCAACTGTTCTTGGTTATTTATTCTAGAGGTACTACTGGTGTATTTTTTTTCACCTTCATAATGCCTTTTACCTAATGTTATTGGAAAAACGACTTCTTTTTCTTCGGAGTTTAATTCATTTACAGATTTATAGCAATCTTTTAACATCAAAAGTTCAAGTTTTTCCATATCACCTTCATAATTAGATTTAACATATGTTGGCTTTAATGTTGAACCGTTTGATTCCATGTAAGCTACATATCCATAATCATTTTTGTTCTTTTTATTGTATCTTTCATTTACAGATGATTGACTTTCAAGGTGTTTTTTAACTGCCAACATACCATTTTTTGTGTGCAAACTTGCACTGGCTCTGTGGTCGGCAACAACCTCGCCAATTGATGGAACAAATACATTATATGAATATGAATAATTACTTGTAAGGTTAACTTTATCTTCTTCATTTTTTAAAGTGTTTTCCCTATCTCCAATTACTCCCAATTTTTTATTTTTTTCAATGTATTTTGTGCTTTTAGATAATGTTTTTGCAAGTTTTTGCTCATTTATACTTTCAGTTTGAAATTCCAAATTTTGCGTTTTAGCAAGTTTTGCAAAAGAATCTGCTTGTTTTTTTGCTGCACTTCTTCTTTTCACATACCCGGTTGTTAACGAAGCTGTAAGAGCAACCAAATCAAGAATACCCAAACCAGCACCGAGTATTGCAACGTCAAATAATACCAACTCCATAAATGGAGCTAATGTTGCAGCAAACATAGCAATTCCAGCTGCACCAATAGCAAAAGCAAAACTAAAGATTACACCAAATGCCAAAAGTGCCTTATTTCTCTTTTTCATACTCTCTCCTATATTACACAAATAGTATATACCATAAAACAGTCTAAGTCAATACCCCAATTACATTATATTTTTTATAACCATACAATTTTTTCCATCTTTCCACAATTTTTCAACATTGTATTTTAGCCTTGACTCTTTTGTGAAAATTTGAACTAAAATATCGCTAAAATCCAATGTTATCCATTGTCCTTTAATTGTGCCATCAGCATGCAAACAGGCAATCTTTTCCCTGTTAATTTCTTTTAAAATTTCAGCTAAAGTTTTTGCTTGTTGATTGTTATTAGTTGAACAAACAATCATCCTTTTAAACATGTTAGATTTGTTTTCTGTGTTTATTAACAACACATCAAACCCATTATTTTTAATTATTTGATTGCAAATATCATCAATATCCATATACTCTCCAAATACTAATATAAAAAATTATATCAAATAATATCCATCAAGTCAATTTATGTTTAATATAAAACATTAAGTCAATAACTATTATATGAAGAAGTTTAGCATTTTTAAAACATTTGATGTTTTTTTTAGAGTATTTATTATTTTTTTAATATGCTTTGTTTGGTGCAGATATTTTGTAAGTAATTTATTTTTAAGTTTATTTTTAACAATAATTTTAACCACATTAATTGAAGTTGCTTATCGTTTTTTTATGAAAGCAAAAAATAAAAAAAATAATTTTAAAACAGAACAAGCAGAACAAATTGAAGAATATATAAACAGTTTTGTGTTCTTAGAAAATTCTTATGCAGTAAATTTTTTTTACAACCTTTCAAAAATTAATCACTCTGCAACAAAAAAAAGCAATTATATAATAATTCAAAACGAACATAGCAAAATTATTTTATTCCCATATTTTTTGTACAGAGATTTAAATGTTGATGATTTAATAAGTATTTATAACAAAGCGAAAAAAGAAATTCCTACAAGAATAATAATCTGTACTAACAAAATAGAAAATAATACTATTAAATTATCTCATAAATTGCAAATTGAAACGTTTATTTTAGACGGAATACAAACTTATGAAAAACTTATAAAAAAGTATAATTATTTCCCAATTAAAACTAAATTGAAATCACTGCCAAAAATTACTTTTAAGGACTTGTGCAGTTATGCTTTAAACAAAAAAAGAACAAAGGGCTATTTAATAACCTCAATATTATTACTTTTTTCAAGTTTTATTGTACCCTATAAAATTTACTATGTTGTAATGTCGAGTTTGCTGTTAATCTTTTCACTAATTTCTTTTACCAATCCAAAGTACAACAAAATTGACACTGTTGAGCTTTTAGATGTATCCTAAATGTTAATGTCAATATGCTTAACATCTTTTCTTTTGCTTTTTCTATAAAAAACAACAATACCACCTATCACTTGAACAACATCACAACCAACTAGATTTGAAATTTTTTGTGCTAATTCTTTAATATTGTCATCACAATTTTTTAAAATTTTCACTTTAACAAGTTCATTTTTATCAAGCATTTCTTCAATTTGAACTATTGAATTATCTTTTAATCCATCTTTTCCAATTTGCATAGACGAATTATATGTGCTAGCAATTTTTCTTAAATAAGCTCTTTGTTTTGTAGTTATCATCCTTTCTCCTTATTCTTCATATTCAAATGAAATATCTTTTATTATTACAGTGTCTCCAATTTTAAGACCCTTTTCTTTAAGTTTGTCAATAATTCCAAATTTTTTAAGTGCAGATTGAAAATATGCAAATGACATGTCATCGCTCAACACAATTCCTCTAACCATGTTATCAATCAAACCACCAAAAACTTCATATGTTGAATTGTCAATTTTTTTAACATCAAAAGAACTCTTATCACGTTCATCAAAATTTGTCAATTCAACATCTAGTGGTGCAGGCTTAGGCGTTTTTTCCAAAACTTGCCATATTTTTGATTTTAATTCGTCAATACCTTTATGAATTATTGAACATAACAAAATTGGCTCTTGTTTAGTTTTTTCTTTAAACTTTTTAACTTTTTCATTAAGTTGTTCTTCGCTTAACAGGTCAATTTTAGTCAGTGCTACTATTTGAGGAACTAACGCAAGCTTTTGGCTGTATTTTTTTAATTCGTCATTTATTTTAAAATAATCTTCCACTGAATCTCTTCCCTCACATTCAGAAATGTCAACAAGGTGAACAATTACCCTAACACGTTCAACATGCTTTAGAAAATAGTGTCCAAGACCAGCCCCCTCGCTTGCTCCATCAATTAGTCCGGGTATGTCGCACGCAACAAAACTGTTGCCCTTGTATGAAACAACTCCAAGGTTTGGATAAATGGTTGTAAAGTGATAGTTGGCAATTTTAGGATTAGCATTACTTATAACAGATAAAAGTGTGCTTTTTCCAACATTTGGATATCCAACAAGTCCAACGTCTGCAATGGTTTTAAGTTCTAATATAACTTGCCTTTCTTTAACAACTTCCCCAGTTTGAGAAAAATGTGGTGCTTGCCTTGTTGGCGTTTTATAATACTCATTGCCATGGCCTCCATTTCCACCTTTAAGTGCAACAAATTTATCTCCATTGTTTGTAAGGTCAGCAATAACTTTTTCGCTTTCAGCATCTAAAATAACCGTTCCACATGGCACCTCAATAATTACATCTTTCCCGTCTGCACCTTTTTTGTGTTGTTTTTCTCCCTTTAGTCCATCTGTGGCAACAAATTTTTTCTTAAAAGAAAAACCATAAAGCGTGTTTATGCCTTCATTAGCAACAAAAATAACACTTCCACCTTTTCCACCATCTCCACCGTCTGGACCACCATTCATTGTTAGTTTTGACCTATAAAAAGATACGGCTCCATTTCCGCCGTTTCCTGCTTTTATAGTAATTTTAACTCTATCTAAAAACATAATTTTTCCTTTGTGTGTATTATATCACATTTTATATTGTTTATCTAATTTTTTATAGTATTTACAAAAATCTTTTAATTTACAAATATTACAATCGGGATTTCTTGCTTTGCAGAAATATCTTCCAAACAAAACCATTTTATGGTGCAAATTTCCTATGTTTTGTTTAAAAATTTTTTCAAGTTTAATTGAGCACTTATCAGGATTTTTTTCGTCAACTATTCCCAATCTATTAGACACCCTTAAAATATGCGTATCAACGGCAATAACTTTAGCACCATAAACATTGTTTAAAACAACTTTTGCCGTCTTCATTCCAACGCCACTTAAAGAAGTTAAATCCTTTAAATTGTTTGGAACTGTTCCACCATATTTTTCAATTAATTGCTTGCTTAACAAAACAATGTTTTTTGCTTTATTTTTATATAGCCCACAAGGCTTAATTATTTCTTCAATAACCTCAATTTTTGCAACAGCAAAATCATACGGCGTTTTGAATTGTTTAAATAAAATAGGCGTTATTAAATTTACTCTCTTATCAGTACACTGCGCCGACAAAACAACGGCAACCAAAAGTTGAAATGGCGTAGAAAAATTAAGTTCGCACTTAGCATTTGGGAACATATCATCTAAATACTTTAAAAAAAATTGCTTTTGGTCTTTATTCATGCAAAGTAAAATAGCATATAAACAATAAACAAGTCAAGTTAAACATTTAATTAATACGCGAAAGCTTAGGTATTAAAAAAACATACATATAATCAAAATGGCAAGAAGAAAAATTAATGTAAAAGCAAAAATAATTTTTTTCTCATAATACATAATCTTTCTAATTTTTTGCCTATCATGTTCACTTAAAACACTTCCACAATAAGGACAATACTCTTCTCCAAAAGCAGTAGCATTAAATTTTTTGCCACAATAATTGCACTTTTTTCTCATAATCTACCCAAAATTGCCACCTTATAAAATTACAAAATTATATGTCCCATTGATGTCCACAATTTTTACATATTGCTCTTGTTTTGGTAATAGTTTTTTTGTTTGTCAATGCCATAAAGAACCAAAATAACAGTCCAATGCCAAAAGTTAAAAACGCAAACAAAAGCCAGCCAATCCACGACAAAGCCCCTCGGTTTTTACTTTGAACATTAGAAACAAATTCAATGCTATCATTTCCACATTTTGGACATTTCATGATTTCACCTCACGAATTTTAAATTTGAATGATTTATTGATAAGAATTTTATGTAAAACTTTCATATACTCATTTTGAGTATTTTACAAATAAATTATACTCAAATTGGGTATAATGTCAATAATATTGAGTTAAAAATGATTGAATTTTCTAAAAATCTTAAAAATGAGCGTATACTAAATGGCTTAACGCAAAAAGAAATGGCAAATAAACTTGGCATTTCTTACAGGACGTATCAAAATTATGAATTGACCAGCGAAAACAATCGAGAACCAGATCTTAGGACATTATGCAAAATTAGTGAAATTTTATCCGTAAGTGTAGACTATTTACTAGGTATAGATAAATATTAAAAAAAAACAAGTGGTTTACACTTGTTTTTAATTATAAAAGCCTAAGCTAATAAGGATTGCCCTGTCTACTTCTTTCATCTTTTTATAATCAATCTTACAAACTTTTTCGTTTAATCGTCTTTTGTCAATTGTTCTAATTTGTTCCAAAAGCACAACGCTATCTTTGGGCAAGTTATAAATGTGAGAAGGCAATTCTACATGTGTTGGTATTTTTGCTTTTGAAAGTTGGCTGGTTATCGCCGCAATTATAACAGTTGGAGAATATTTGTTCCCAACATCATTTTGCACAACAAGAACAGGTCTAAGTCCTCCCTGTTCACTTCCAACAACTGGGCTTAGATCAGCAAAGTATATATCTCCTCTAACTATTTGTTGTTTTTCTTGCACGATATAATCCTTTCGTAACCTAAATAATCTAAAAGGTCAGCATTCTCAAATTCTGCATCAAGGTCAATTTTTTCGAACAACTTACCCTTCACTTTCATACTATGCACCAAGGGGTCTTTTTCGTTAAGACAAAATGAATACTCCTTGCCATTTTTATCTTCAAAATGTTTAATTTGTTTGTTTAATTCTTCATTTATTTTTTTGAAATTATTGTTCATTTAATTATCTCCAAAAATATTTTATATAAACTTAGATTATATCAAAAAATAAAATCTATTCTAAAATAAAAAAATAATTCTTTCACTTATAAACAAAGGAAAAGAATTATTATAGAATTTATTATTTATTTAATTAAATTAATTTGTTAATTATCAATTTTGCAAATTGCAGTTGCCAAAGTTTTTGTGTGTGATATTGATATTTCTATGTTTTTATAATTATTTTTTTTAAAAATAAATTCAGCATTATTATGAAGAATAACATAAGGTTGTCCAGAATCTTTGTGCAATATTTCAATATCTAAAAAAGAAATGTTATTTTCACAACATAAAGCTTTTTTTACTGCCTCTTTTGCACAAAAAAAACCTGCAATTCTTTCACATGGGTCATTAAATTTTAAAAAATAATCAATTTCGCTTTGAAAAAATATATTTTTTAAAAATTTAGTATTATCCAAAAAAGATTTTACTCTTTGAACTTCCAAAATATCAATACCAATCATCATTACCTTCCTTTACAAACATATTTACAACTTTGTTTACTTTATCGAAATTAAATCCCTTACTCAATAAATGTCTAAACAATTTTTGTTTTGTGTTTTTATCAATTTGTTTATTTTTTAAATATTTTTTTGCAATAAGTGATATATCATTTAAATCTGATTCAAAATTTTTTGCAACTTCATCAATTATATCGCTTTTAATTCCTTTAAGCCTTAAAGCATTTTTAATATAATTTATACCCTTTGCTGACTTTTTTGATTTTATAAAACATTCAGCGTAATATTTATCATTTAGATATCCATACTCAAGCAATGCTCCAATCGCATTTTTTATTGCTTCATCAGCATAACCTTTTTGTTTTAAATAAGTTTCGACTTGTTTTTGCGTTTTTAAACATTTTGAAACGTACATAATTGCATGATTTTTACAAGCCAAAATTTGACTTTGATAAAAGATTTTATCAAAAGTTTGTATATCTATTTCTTGTCCTTTTTTAATTTTGTTTTTAACAATAGTTTCTGCTTGCAATAGACAAACATATTTATCATCTATGTAAACTTTATACAGTTCACTTTCTCCTTTTTGGACAAGGTCGGTTATAATCATTTCTCCTCCATAAATAAACTACTTGCACACTTTGAATATGCTCTACACAGTCCATTTGCACCAAGTTTTATACCCCCGAAATATCTAATAACGCAAATTAAAATATTTTTAAGGTTTTTCTTTTCAATCACATTCAAAATGGGTTTTCCAGCTGTTCCACTTGGCTCGCCGTCATCACTAAACTTAACAATTTCTGCATTGTTAACAATTTTATAGGCATAACAAATATGAGTTGCTTTTTTGTGGTCTTTTTTTAAATTTTCTAATATTGTCATTACATCACTTACACAACTCACATTAAACATATAACCATAAAATTTTGATTTTTTTATTTCAATATAACTTTGCATTATTTTTTCACAATAACTTTAATAAAATTCTTTTTCCCTTTTTTTAGTATTATGCAACCATCTTTTAAATCACACAAGCAAATTTTTTTGTTAAAGTCGGTTATTTTTTCATCATTCACAAATATTCCAGATTGCGAGCACAATCGTCTAACTTCACTTTTTGAAGATACAAGCCCTGAAGCCGTAAATAAATCTGTTACCAAAACACCATTTGTTAAATCGTTTTCATTTATTTCATATGTTGGTACATTATCTAAACTTCCTTGCCCACAAAACAATGCATTTGATGCTTCTTGTGCTTTTATTGCATCTTCTTCTCCACGAACAAATTTAGTAACCTCATAAGACAAAACTTTTTTTGCGTTCACTATATCTTCTCTTATAAGTTTTTTAACCGTTTTCATATCAACGTCCGTAAACAGAGCAAACATCATTTCCACACAAGCATCAGGCGTTTGATAAACGCCTTGATAAAAATCATATGCAGAGATTTTATCTTTGTCTATCCAAATTGCACCTTTTTCTGTTTTGCCCATTTTTTTGCCATCAGGAGTTAAAAGAAGTGGATTGGTTGCCCCAACTAAATCTACATTTGTTCCATTAACAAAATTTAATTTTCTTTGAAGTTCAACACCTGCTACAATATTTCCCCACTGATCTCCACCTCCATATTGAAGAGTACAGCCGTATTTTTTGTTTAAGCACACAAAGTCATATGCTTGCATAAGCATATATCCCATTTCAAAAAAAGTTAAGCCACCTTCTTCTATTCTCTTTGAATAAATTTCATTTGAAAGCATTTTATTCACATTGAAGTGTATTCCAATCTCACGCATAAAATCAATGTAGGAATACGAATTAAACCAATCGTAATTATTTACAATAATTGCCGGATTATCACCGTCAAAATCTAAAAATATTTTAAGGGAATTTTTAATTTTTTCAATATTTTTATTTATGGTATCTTTGTCCATAACTTTTCTTAATTCACTTTTGCCACTAGGATCGCCAATACAAGCAGTGGCTCCCCCCATTAATACAATAACTTTATGGCCTGCTTTTTGAAATCTTCTTAAAATACAATATGGAACACAGTGTCCAATGTGCAAGCTATCGGCTGTTGGATCGGTGCCCTCGTATAATGTAATTGGATTTCCACTTTCCAACATTTGTTTTAATTTTTCTTCATCTGTGCATTGATATAAAAGATTTCTTTCTTTTAATGTGTTAAACAAATTTTTATCTACCATTTTAATCTCCTACAAACAAAATAAGCACATCATCATAAGGACGAATGTGCTGTTCGTGGTACCACCTTACTTTGCAAGTGAACTTGCCTTGTTTGTTCTTTTACGCAAAAACTCACGACCTGCTCCAAAAGTGTAATTCAGCAAAGCATTTTGAAAATTTTTCACCAACCAATTTTTCTCTAATTACCCGTGCAGTGCCTACTAAGTTTTTATCATCACAAGTATAAACATGTTATTATATTAAAAGAATTTTGTCAACAAAAACAAAGTGGAGTGTAAAACATTTTAAAATATTTGTGATTGTGTTAAAAATAACGTATACTAAAAAAGATAAAAGGAGTAAAGATGGAACATAGCGAATGTGTTAAATGTTTAAAAAGTCGTGGAAGCTCTCCCATTCCACAAGAAGGAAAATGGATTCAGTCAAAAGAAATAAAAGATATTTGTGGTTTTTCTCATGGCTGTGGGAAATGTGCACCTCAACAAGGCACATGTAAGTTAACAATAAACGTTAAAGATGGAATAATTAAAGAGGCTTTAGTTGAAACTATTGGCTGCACTGGGATGACACACTCTGCAGCAATGGCAGGAGAAATTTTGATAGGAAAAACTTTGTTAGAAGCACTAAACACAGACCTTGTGTGTGACGCTATAAATGACGCAATGAAACAAGTTTTTTTACAACTTGTTTACGGCAGAAGTCAATCTGCGTTTTCTCAAGGTGGGCTAAGTGTTGGTTCTGCGCTAGAAGATTTAGGGAAAAACTTAACAAGTGCCGTTTCAACAGTGTACGCAAATGACAAGATTGGTCCAAGATATCTAAATTTAACCGAAGGCTATATCACAAAACTTGGACTTGACAACAACAATGAGATAATAGGATATGAATATGTTAATCTTGGCAATTTAATGCAAATGCTTGAAAATGGAACAGACTTTAAATTAGCAAAAGAAAAGTCGACAAAGCGCTACGGAAGATTTGACGATGCAGTAAAATATATTAACCCAAGAAAGGAGTGATTTATGGAAAAATTTAATCTTGGCAAAAAAGAAAAGACTGTAAAGCAAACACTAGAAAAATACAACTTAAAAGATTTATCAACTGCAAGGAAAATTTGCGAAGAATATGGAATAGATATTGAGCAAATAGTAAAAGGGATACAGCCAATATGTTTTGACGATGCCGTATGGGCATATCAACTTGGTTGTGCTATTGCTTTAACACAAAAAGCAAAAAGTGCCGAAGAAGCAGCGAAATTAATTGGCGTTGGACTTCAAGCGTTTTGCTTAGAAGGCAGCGTTGCAGACGAACGTCAAATTGGACTTGGCCATGGAAATTTGGCAAGTATGCTTCTTAGCGAAAACACGAAATGCTTTTGCTTTTTGGCTGGTCACGAAAGTTTTGCTGCTGCCGAAGGTGCAATGGGAATTGTTAAAACTGCCAATAAGGTTAGAAAAACTCCACTTAAAGTAATTTTAAATGGTCTTGGCAAAGATGCTGCTTATATAATTTCTAGAATAAACGGATTCACATACGTTTCGACAGAATATAACTACACAACACATACGTTAAAAGTATTGCAAGAAAAAGCGTTTTCTCAAGGTGAAAGAAAAAATGTAAAAGTTTATGGCGCATATGATGTTTTAGAGGGCGTTGAAATTATGAAATTAGAAAATGTTGACGTTTCAATAACAGGAAATTCAACAAATCCAGTAAGATTTCAACATCCAGTTGCCGGAACTTACAAAAAATGGTGTTATGACCACAATAAAACATACTTTTCTGTTGCTTCTGGTGGCGGAACTGGTAGAACGCTTCATCCCGATAATGTTATGGCTGGGCCAGCAAGTTATGGACTAACAGACACAATGGGCAGAATGCACTGCGATGCGCAATTTGCAGGAAGTTCATCAGTTCCTGCTCACGTAGAAATGATGGGCTTTATTGGAATGGGAAACAATCCTATTGTTGGTGCAACAGTTGCAATTGCTTGTAAAGTAAGTGAAGTTTTAAACAAATAAAAGGATTAATATGATAAATTATAAAAATTTAATAAAAGAGGCAAAATATGCAATGCAATTTTCATATTCGCCATATTCAAACTTTAAAGTTGGTGCATGTGTTTTGACCAAATCTAATAAAACATACATTGGCGCAAACATAGAAAACGCTAGTTACGGAGCCACAATTTGCGCTGAAAGAGTTGCCATAGACAATGCAATAATGAACAACGATAAAGAAATAATATGCATTGCAATTATGTCAAGTGGGAATGACTTTACCTTCCCTTGTGGAATATGTAGGCAAGTTATGGCAGAATTTTCAAATAATATTGAAATAGTAGTTGCAAAAAACGAAGAAGATTATAAAATTTATAATATACAAGAATTGCTAACACATAGTTTTTTAAGTAAGGATATAAAATGAGAGCTGTAATAGAAAAAGTTAAAAATTGTACTTTATATAGTGAAGGAAAAAAATATAGCCAAATACAAAATGGTCTATTGGTATTATTTGGCGTACATGAAACAGACACAATTGAAATGACACATCACTTTGCACAAAAAATAATAAAATTAAGAATTTTTAGAGACGAAAATGGAAAAATGAACAACGATATTTTAAAAGAAAATGGACAAATTATGCTTGTTAGCAATTTCACTTTGTACGGCAGGACAAAAAACACTAATCGCCCAGATTTTACACACTCGGCAAAGCCTGAAATTGCCGAACAAATTTATTTAAAATTAAAAGAAGAACTCTCAAAATATGTCAAAACAGTGTCTGGAGTTTTTAGAACTCACATGGATATAGAACTAACAGCTGTAGGTCCGGGCACGTTTTTAATTGAAGAGTATAGTAATCCAAACATTTTAATAAATTAAAAAACTCTAAATAATTTAGAGTTTTTTAATTTTTATAATCAACATTATGCATGTGCGCAATTAAATCAACAACTTTGTTTGAATATCCCCATTCGTTATCATACCATGCAACCAATTTAACAAAAGTTGGCGAAAGCATTATTCCTGCTTTTATGTCAAAAACACAAGTGTTGCTGTTTCCAATAAAATCACTTGAAACAACTGGTTCATCAGTATAATCCAATATACCTTTAAGTTCACCATTTGCACTTTGTTTTATCGCTTCAACAATCTCATCGTATGTTGTTGGTGTTTTTAAATTACAAGTTAAATCAACCACACTTACATTTAAAGTTGGCACTCTAAAGCTCATTCCTGTTAATTTGCCTTTTAAATTTGGTATAACTTCTCCCACAGCTTTAGCAGCCCCAGTTGTTGAAGGGATAATGTTGTATGATGCTGCCCTTCCACCTCTCCAATCTTTTTTGGATGAGCCATCAACTGTAAGTTGAGTAGCAGTTGTTGAGTGAACTGTTGTCATAAGTCCTTCACTTATTCCAAACTTATCGTTTATAACTTTTGCAAGTGGAGCCAGGCAATTTGTTGTACAACTTGCATTTGAAACAATATCCATGTCTTTTTTGTAATCTTGATGATTTACACCCATAACAAACATTGGCATTTCTTTGCCAGGAGCCGTAACTACAATCTTTTTTGCTCCAGCAAGCAAATGCGCCTTTGCTTTTTCATATGAAGTAAAAACTCCTGTAGCCTCGGCAATATATTCTGCACCAACACTCGACCAAGCAATTAATGCAGGGTCTTTTTCGGAGAAAAATTTTATTTTTACATTATTTACAACCAAAAAATCTCCGTCAACTTTAACATCTCCATCAAATTTTCCATGTATGCTGTCATATTCAAATAAATATTTTGCGTATTCAACTGTCAAATATGGGTCGTTTATTGCAACGCATTGAACATCATTTCGTTTGCTTATAACTCTAAGCACAAGCCTTCCAATTCTTCCAAATCCATTTATCCCAACTTTAATTTTTTCCATACATTCTCCTTTATTTAATTTTGATCAATTATATTTGCTTTGTCAAATATATTTTCGCCAATTTTTCTTTTTACATACAAAATAACACAATCTAAAAGCACAAACATAAAAGCAATCAAAATTACAAAAATCATTGCCATTTTTAAAAGCAACTTGCTTTGTAAAAATGGAATAAATATCCAGCATAAAATAACCCCAATCATAATCAATAAACTTATGGCAATTCTTACAAAATGTTTTATTTTTTTTGTTTTAAATTTTAGTTTTTGACATTTATTACAATTTACATAAACTAGGTCAATGCCTTGCCATTTATTTATTTTTGTATATAAAGATGAATTTTCAATCTGCATTAAAACCGATAAGGGAACACTGGAAAATCCCACACAACTCAAATAGCCATCAAATAACTTATAACCAAAAATTAAATTGATGATTTTGTTTATATAATTAAAAATAATGCTTTTAAATTTATTTTTACATTTTTTTAATATAGAAATTTGATTGTTTTTTTTAATTGCTTTTTCTATATTTAAAATTTCATCAAGATTTTCGTTATCAAATTGCCTTACCAACACAAGCCTTTCCCCTTCCACTTTTGGCATGAGTGTGTTTATCACTTTATCTGGCTCCACATCATCAAATTGATATTCATAAACATTTTTATATTTTTTATGCAACTTTGTTGAAGCGATAATAATTTTATAGTTTTTATAATTTTTTTCAACTAAATTAACAAACTTTTCTATATTTAATTTATTTTGCAAATTTACAATTAAAAATGTTGGAAAATTCATTTTTTCTCCTATTGTTTAGATAATTTTTTAACTCTTTTCAAATGTCTACCACCCTCAAATTTTGTTGTTAAAAATTCTTTAATAATTGATATTGCCTTAGATTTTGAAATAAATCTGCCGGGCAAAACCAAAACGTTTGCATTGTTGTGTTGCCTTGCCAACTGTGCGAACTTTGTGGAAGTACAAAGTGCAGCTCTAATTTTTGGATTTCTGTTGGCCATAATGCTCATTCCAATGCCAGTGCCACAAATGTATATGCCAAGTTTGTTAGGATTTTCCAAAACTTTTTGGTTTCCAGCCCTTGCAAAATCGGGATAATCAACCTTTTCTGTTGAATATGTGCCAACATCAATAGTTGTAATATTTTGACTGTGAAAAAAAGCTTTTATTTGTTCTTTTAATTCATATCCAGCATGGTCACATGCAAAAATTATCATGATAGTTTCTCCTTTACTAGTTTGATTTTTTTTATTAGTTTTTTACAATACTCATCAACTTGATTTGCCATTTTTAAATATAATTCCATGGTGCCTCCATAAGGGTCTTCTATATCTTCGCCCATCACCATTTCTCCAAATGAAAATACATTTTTTGCATTTACAAATTGTTTTTGGCTTTTTGTCATTGTTATAAACAATTCACAATTATTTAAAATTGACTTTGATAATTGTTTTGGCTTTCTCGATTTTACATTAATATTATAACGCTTTAAAATTTGAATTACTTTTTCATTTATATTTGAATTTTTATCAACGCACAAGCCACAAGAACAACATTTAATATCAGTTATGTTGTTTTGCTTCAAATATTTATTCATAATTTTTTCTGCAAATGGAGACCTACAAGTGTTCCCTTCGCACACAAAACATATTTGCTGCATAGATTTTTTCATATTTAAAATAGTTTAACACATTTACATTAAAAATAAAAACAAAAAAAACTCTCTACAAAAATTTGAGAGAGTTTTTTTAAAATTAACATTACCTTACCGTGTTTTGATTTGGTCCAACGGTTGTAGGATACAATGTTATGTCTCCAACGCCTGGACAAACAGTTGGAATGTTTTGGCATTCAGGAATACATGGATAACCATATGATGGAACAAGAATATCAACATCAGCAACAACTTTAATAATAATTTGTACACAAGCTGTAATAGTAAAAGTGTTTTCTGCTGTATATGTTCCAATCGCACTAGTAACCTGACCCGTAATTTTAATTTCAACAGGACTAAGTGCTGGTTGTGGAACGCACAAAACTGCAGAAAAGTCAGTAGTGTATGTTGCAGTCGCTGTTCCTAAAATACCATTAGCATCTCTATATGTCACAATAAGTGGAAAAGTTACTTGACCCGTTACTGTAGCAAAATTAGGTCTGTTGTCAAGTCTTGTTATTACAACATTAGTAGTTGTAGGACCCACTGCTTGATTTGTTTCGGCAGATATATAAGTCAGTGGTAATGTAGGGCTTGCTGGACTATAATTTGTAGTTGTAAGAGTTACCCCAGTAATTGTTTCATTTTGCAAACATGCATCAAAAACTCTTGTAACTTCAATCAACACTTTTTCATTCAATCCATTAAGTGGATTTCCACATATTGCTCCAGGTCTGTTTTGATTGTTGTTGTTTATAAAAAAAGACATGCGCTTACCTCCTTTTATCTTTTCATATTACAATATGAACATAAATAAAAAAAGGTGCATGTGCTTTTAATTTAATATATCATTTTCTACTATATTTAAAATTTTGTCTTTGTTTAACAGCGTCTTTGACGAAAATGGAATAACATCTAAAGCCGTTATACTCAATTCCTTTGCAACTTGATTAATATATTGAAAAATTTTTGATTTTGCAATTTTATCTGCTTTAGTTGCAACAATTTTAAAAGGTATGCCTTTATAAGTTAAAAAGGTTAACATTTTTTTATCCAAGTCAGTTGGCTTGTGCCTTATGTCAACAAGCATAAACACTCTTTTTAAATTTGAAGCATTATTAAGGTAATCTTCCATTAAAGATGCCCAAAGCAAAACATTTTGTTTACCTGCTTTATGATAACCATAACCCGGTAAATCAACAAATCTAAAGGCGTCATTAATCAAAAAATAGTTTATCATTCTTGTTCTTCCAGGCAAACTTGATGTTTTGGCCAAATTGTTTTTATTTACAAGCGCATTAATAAAACTGCTTTTCCCTACATTGCTTCTTCCAACAAAGGCAAATTCTATTCCGTCTTTTATAAAATTGCTGCTTTTTACAACGCTTAACAAAAATTTTGAACTTTTAATAATCATAAAAATATGATACCAAAAACGGTTTTCATTTGCAACACTTTTTACTTAAGCGTTTTCGTTGCTTGTTTTTATGTCACAAACAAGACATTCAGTAGTCAAAAGCGTTCCTGCAACACTTCCAGCGCTAATTAAAGCAGTTTTTGTTACTAAAACAGGGTCAATTATACCAGCCTTAAACATATCAACAATTTTGTTGTTAAGTGCATCATATCCAAAGGCTATTGATTTTTTCTTTCTTACCATTTCAACCACAACTCCAGAGTCCTTTCCGCAATTTACGGCAATTTGTTTTAAAGGACTAGAAAGCGCATTTAAAATTATTGTAGCTCCTGTTTTTTCATCTCCTTTTAATGTCATAATATATTTTTTAAGATTTCTTTCACACTTAACAAGCGCAGTTCCACCTCCAGGCACTATACCCTCTTTTGTAGCCGCTTTTGTTGCGCTTAAGGCATCTTCTATTCTTAATTTTTTTTCTTTCATTTCAACTTCGGTAGCGCTTCCAACTTTAATAACTGCAACACCACCACTAAGTTTTGCAATTCTTTCTTCTAGTTTTTCCTTTTCATATTCGCTTGTTTGCTTTGTTTTTAAATTTACAAGCATTTCAATTCTTTCTTTAACATTCTTGCTGTCTGCGTCGTTTGAAATTATAGTTGTTGAATCTTTTGTTACTTTTACAAGTTTTGCTCTCCCCAAATTTTCTAATTTTAATTCTTTTATATCTAAACCAATTTCACTTGAACAAACTTGTGTATCACATAAAATTGCCATGTCGCTTAAAATATCTTTTCTTTTATCTCCAAAATATGGAGCCTTAACAGCAACGCAATTAAAAACTCCTCTTAATTTATTAACAACAAGCATTGCCAAAACTTCGCTATCAATATCTTCACACACAATTAAAAGTTTATTTCCAGTTTTAACAACTTGCTCAAGAAGAGGCAAAATTTCATTAACCGACGATATCTTTTTATCAGTTAAAAGAATATAAGGATTTTCTAAATTCGCCACCATTTTTTCTGCATCTGTACACATGTAAGGTGATAAATATCCCCTGTCAAATTGCATGCCTTCAACAATATTCAAATCTGTGCTCATCCCTTCAGATTCTTCAACCGTAACAACTCCGTTGGAACCAACTGTTTTAATCGCTTTGCAAATCAACTCTCCAACATTTTCATCGCCAGCAGAAATTGATGCAACCTGACTTATCTCTTTTTCCGTATTAATTGGCTTGCTCATTTGTTGCAAGTCTGAAACTACAAAATCAACTGCCTTTTTTATTCCATTTTTAAGAGAAATAGGATTTGCCCCTGCAACAAAGTTTTTTATTCCCTCTTTAACAATGCTTTGCGCAAGAACTGCAGCTGTTGTTGTTCCATCTCCTGCAATGTCATTTGTTTTTATGCTAACTTCTTTAATAAGGGCAGCTCCCATATTTTCAAATTCATCTTCCAACTCAATTTCTCTTGCAATGGTAACGCCATCATTTGTAATTAATGGAGTTGTGTATTTTTTATCCAAAACCACATTCCTTCCCTTTGGTCCCAAAGTAATTTTAACAGTATCACAAAGAACATTTACACCTTTTTCTAATTTTTTTCTCGCTTCTTCTGCGTAAATTATTTTTTTTGCCATTATTTATCTCCTTCTATTATGCTAAGAATGTCTGCCTGCCTTATAATCAAATAAGTTGCATCTTTAAACTTAAAAGAGGCACCTGCAAACTTTGAATATAAAACTTTGTCATTTTCTTTTACTTGCATCTCTACTTTTTTGCCATCGAACATTTGTCCATCACCAACTTTTACTACTTTCCCAATGCATGATTTCTCATCATTTGTCTGCGGCAAAATAATACCAGAATCTAAAATTTCTTGTGGTTTGTCTGGCAAAATCACTACTCTATCATATAGCGGCTTTAATATCATATTTTCTCCTTTTAATTTTGTTCATTTAAATTTTTAAATGAATCTTTTTAATCTATATATTTTTATTTTAAAAAAAAATAACTTGTGATGAAAAAATAAAAAATCATATGTTAATTTTTTTTTGCATAAAAATAAATTAGAACTACAAAAATTTTAAAAATGTATTTTAGGGAGTTCAATATTTTATGACAAAAAATTCCAATAAATTTTCAAAATTCATCACAGTAATTTTGGTAGTGGTTTGTTTAGGTCTGTGCTTAAGTTTTGCAGAACTTTTTTCAAGTTTAATAACCGTAGGTGGTTTTAACGCAATAAAAAGCAATGAAATAAAACAACCGTCATTTACTTTATA
Source organism: uncultured Clostridia bacterium (assembly GCA_944381225.1). Taxonomy (GTDB): domain Bacteria; phylum Bacillota; class Clostridia; order Christensenellales; family UBA1242; genus UBA5893. The sequence continues at coordinate 28,440 of CALWKJ010000004.1, forward strand.
TGCTATAAGTTTATATAAAACAGACACCAAAGCAAAGGCGCAAGATTTAGCAGAAATAGTGCAAAGAAAAAGTGGCGCTGGCTACATTTGGCAATCAGATGAGGGATTTTATGTCCTTGCTTCATGTTATGAAAATTTAGCAGATGCACAAAAAGTAAAAGACAATCTTCAATCATCACAAACAACAAGCGAAATTGTCAATTTGTGTTTTCAAAAAATTTCTGTAAAAGCAGAAGTAAATGAACAAGAAAAAAACGCTCTTTTAAACAGCGTTACAAGTTATAAAAACATGTACAAAAAACTGTACGATTTATCGGTAAGCATAGATACTAATTTGTATACCGAAATAGAGGCAAAAGTTTTGCTTAGCGATATAATTAGTGAATTTACAAAAATAACAACCAATTTTGAAACTTTATTTAATCCAAAATTAACGTCGAGCCTGCTTGAACTAAAACTAAGTTTAAAAAACATATCAAACATTTTAGAAAGTTTATCTAATTTCTCATCTAGTGAAATTCCTTACACATCACAAGTAAAAAATTGTTATTTTAAAATTTTAGAAGAATATTATAATCTATCAAAAACTGTTTAATAATCCCACTTGGGAATGTATAAAGTATCGGCACTTTCTCTATCTTGAATATAGCCATCAAGGTTTAACTCTAAAAACTTATCTACAACTTTATTGTATTCTCTTTTTGTTATTTTTCTGTTTATTTCTTTAAATTCACAAGCCTTTGCATAAGGAGTATACTGTGCCATCAAACTTACTTTTGTGCCTTTTAAATTTTTTTTAATCCAGGTTAAAATTTGTATGCTTTCATCAGTTAATAATGGCATAATCATATGCCTTACAATAAGTCCCTGTTTCATAATTTTATCATCAAAAACATCTTTTTTTAGATTTCTCATACACAATAATGCTTTAGTTACAACCTCTACATAAT
>CALWKJ010000005.1 GCA_944381225.1 uncultured Clostridia bacterium
TCTTACCAGCGTTAAAAAGAGAATTTCCTTGTTTGTAATCAACTGTTATTGCAACATTAGATAACTTGCTTTGCAATGATACATTTTCGTTTGCAGAAGATGACAATTTAATGTTTAAATTAGTTGAATTTGTCTCTGCGTCAGAAACATTTTTTGATGCGTATAAAGTATGCAATTTATTTACATTTACAAATCCAATATTTCCCAAAACCTCCAATTTGTCAACATCTAAATCAACAATTTTTACAGATTTTTGACTTGTAAGTGCTTTTTTAGTTAATGATGTGTTATCATTTGCCAACCTTTTTAGTTCACTCATAATCTCTGCATATTTAGCATCTTCAGTTTTATCTTCAAACAATTTTACAACACTTTGTTCAATTATTGTTGATGAAAAAATATAGCCTTCTATTGTGCTAGTTGCATCAACATCACTAACATTTATTGCAGTAAATTTGTTTGTTGTTCCTTGTTGAACAATATTTTCATCGTTGCTGGATTGCAACATAAAATATGTATTTTTATATCTTTTATCGTATCCGTTTTCGCCATCGTAACTAAATTGATATGCACTTCTTTTTGGATAGAAATTAAAATAAGCTCCAAATTCAGAATTAATTACGAATGTATTCTCATCTGTTAAATCTTGCAAATCTGTAGAAGAACTTGTAACCAATTCAACTTTATAAACTGGGACATCAACGTTTACATTTGCTTTTGCTGGCTCACATTCTGGATTGTTTACGGATGTTGCTCTAATTACAGAATGTCCACCTGTTATCCATTCATTTCCATCACATTCATTGTCATTTAATGTTTTATCAACTTTTATGGAGAACTCTTCGCCTAATGTAACAAATTTTGGTATTGAAATTACACCATCACTTATTACTCCATTTTTTTCTTCAATTTGCAAACTCTGTGGAAGCGCCAATTCTATTTCATTCATTGTAACATCTTGCGTTGACGAAACCACTTTGGCTGTAAAATCCCCATCAACATTGTATTCACTAAACTCAAAAGAAATGTTTGTAGGATATATTTCTGGCTCATCAAAATACCCAACTGCAACCATTATTCCGTATCCAATTGCCATCGCACCAATTAGCGATGCAAAAGAAATTGCAAAAATTTTTAAAAAAGTTACAAATTTCATTTTTTTCTCCAAAATCTACTTTACAAATATTATTTGCATTATATTTCGAAATAATTATATAATTTATGTCAATTAAAAGTCAATTATTTTACCATTATATTGAAATTATAAAAACAAGATTTTATTTTAAAAATTAAGATAATAATTATAAAATTGTTTTTTGATTTTTTATTTTTTAAAATAATATTTTTAAAAATATTATTTTTAATATTTTTTATTTATTATTTTTTACATTAAAATTCACTTTACTTGCTCTATTGACAAATTTGCGGTAATGTGATATTATAAAAACAAATGTACATATATATTTTAATTTGAGGTGGTTTTTATGGAAAAAAATCAAGATTATTTTGAAATAGAACTAAAAGAAAATGGAAAAATTATCGGCAAACAGAATATAAGCGTAGGCGATGAAAATAATTTTTATTTTAAACAACAAGGCAAAAATGAAAATGTTTTAAAGATTATTCAAGAAAATGAAGATAATTATAAATTGGTTTTCAACAATTCATCAGAACTATTTAAAGGTTTTGAAAAAAGCAATAACGTTGAATTTGACATATCAAAAATAAATATAAATTATGACCAAGACATCACTTTTACTGTACTCGAAAGAGGTGAAAAATCAACATTTAAAATTACACCTTTTGCAATTCTTCAAAAAAAAGCAAATGCAAAAACTTTTTCTAAAGTTTGCACATTTGATACTCCTTTAGATATATCTTTGCCTAATAATTTGATTTCTCAAATATCAAATAAAGCCATTTCGATGCAGCGCTTCCCTTACCAAATGCTCGATTTTCTTTGCACAAATTACAACTGTGAAAAATACATTTCAGAAAATAACAAATTAAAACTTTTACGCATGCCTTCGGGAGAAATTTTTGTCGCAAGAGGCAGTAAACTTGTGCACGTAGAAGGATTTAAGTTGTACAAAGATAATGCATCTATTTTATTGGGTGTAAAATTAAAATCGTCGCTTGGGATTGTTGGCAAAAAGCCAACACAAGGAATTGGCTTTGAAATTAATGGAAAAGATTTACAAACTCTCGAAGAATTTGTAAGAAGTTCCAATCTTACAATTGAGCCACATGACGATATGACAATAGATTCTATTGATTTTAAAAAAACAGGAGCAAACAAATTTGCTTCTAAAAATGCACCATCAAGCGAAACAGAATTAACAGATGAATCAAATGACGACGCTTCTGATTCTCCAAATGGAATAACCCCAAAACCAGAACAAGTCAATCCTGACGAAAATGGTGATAAACAAAATCCAGAAGAAGACACTAAGCCTTCGAGCGATTCAACCACAGGAAATGGAGACGGCTCACAAGACAGAGAGAAAGATACAAAAGATACAGGAGACATAGATAAAGATAAAGACAAAAACAAAGATAAAGATAACAACAAAAAAATAACAATAAAGCCAAAGTCTATATTAAATTTTTTTAAAATTTCATTGTTTTTATCATTGCTATTCTTTTCTGGGTCCGCAATGATTGGTGCAGCGGGAGCGGTTTTATCGCCTATGTTTGCTTTGGCGGGAACGGTTTGTGTATGTTTTGCTTTTGGATTTATTACTGCTTATACTGCAAACAAAGAAAAGGAACGTTCAATCAATGTTAGAAAAAATATTTTTTCTAAATTTAAAGAATACCTTAAAAACAGAAAAAAAGAGAGAAGCGCAACAAAGAAATTAAACAAAAAAGCACATTACGAAGTATCTCCTTTTGTTAAACCTAATGAAAACGAAAAAAGATATGAAGGCCTTACTGCAAAACAAAATAGAAGAGTATTAACTTTGGAAAAACAACTAACAAAAGGAAGCATCTCTGATGCGGACAAAACAGAGTTGGCAACACTTTTCCAAGACATAAGTGCACATAAAGAAAATGAATTTAATGAACAAAAAAATGCTCATTGCGAAATGCTTAAATCTAAAATATCCGACCGAGAACAAGCTTTGACAAAATACAACTTAAGTGAAGACGAAAGAAACATACTACAACAAGAAATTAATAGTTTAAATAACGATTTTGAATTAATAAGTTCTATAAAGAATCCAAATTTAGCAAAAGATGAATTGATTGTAAATGGAGTAATGATGAAAGGTGAAAATCACACTCATAAAGAACTGGGCGCAATATCGTACAAAGAACATGTTCAACAAAATTACGCAAACGATCTCTGTCATTTATCATCAACACTTAAAGATGTACAAAAAAAGAATAATTTAAATCAATCGTTCTCTAAAACACAACTTTAATATATTAAAATCATAAAAAAATTGTCTAATTGCAGACAATTTTTTTTTATGATAATATATCATCTTCTGCATATTCAACTTCTTCGTCGCTTATTTTATTTATAGACACTTCATATGCAGTTCTAGTTATTATTGTACCATCATCTAATTTCTTTTGGTATTCTCTTGATTGAATGCGTCCAACCAAATTTACTTTCTTGCCGATTTCTAAATTTTTTACAAATCTGGCATTTCTTCCCCAAGCAATACATGGTAAATAATCTGATTTATTATATGCTCTATTTACAGCTATTAAAACATCACAAATTTCTCTTTTAAAAGGAGTTGTTCTGTATGTTGGTTCTTTGCAAATGTATCCTGTAATTTCTATTATGTTAGGATTCATTGTTTCATTATATTCAATTACTTCCCTAACAAAAACTGTTAACATTAATTTGCTTTTTCCATCTTCTACTTTATTGTAGCTTCTAAACTGTCCTTTTATTGCCAATTTACAACCGACCGTCATATCTTTTGTCAACAATTTATCCGAAATAGTTATTGGAATTAAATCGTCTTGTTCAGACAATCTTTTTACACTTAACATTATTTCATAAAAAGATTCTCCAAAACTTTCATGACTAAATTTAGCTTCTGTTTTTATTTCTCCACATAAAAACACCTTATTGTTTGATAAAAGTTCGTATTTCATAAATTTTCTCCTTAAACTTTTGGTTTTTGTACTCCGTTTCTATCTATAGTGTAATTTTCTTTGTATACAAGTTCTCCCACTGAAGTAACTTCATACCCTTGACCTTTTAATCTATCAAGCACCATTGGTAACGCATCTAAAATATGATCTGAATTGTTATGACACAAAATTATTGAACCATTTTTTACATTGTTTATTATTCTTGTTGTTATATTTTGAGCGCTTATGCCTTTCCAATCCAACGAATCAACATCCCACTGAATAGGAATTAAATTCAACTCATTTGACACTTCAATTACAGTATTGTTGTACGCACCATATGGAGCTCTAAACAATTCTATTTTCTTGTTTGTAATTTTTTCTATCATATCCGTACATGTTGAAATTTCTAATTTTACTGCTTCTCTAGATAATTTTGTCAAGTCAGGATGCGTGTTTGAATGTGTTCCTATTTCGAAGCCGTTGTCATTTATTAATTTAACCATGTCTGGATATTTGTCAACCCAAAACCCAACTAAGAAAAACGTCCCTTTTGCATCGTATTCCTTCAAAATTTTCATAATTTCTTCAGTTTTATCAGCTCCCCAAGACGCATCAAATGTTATGGCAACTTGTTTTTTGTCTGTTTGTACGCTGTACACAGGAACTAATTTAGTGTTGTATCCAAAGAATACTTGTGCCGATGATGCTCCATTAAATGAAATCGCCAAAAGCACTGTTACTAATAACACCAAAAGCACATATTTGATAGATTTTAATTTCACTACACAAAACATTAAAACCTCACTTTTAACTATAATCATTATATAAATATATTCAAATGCGATATTTTTATAATGAAATAATATTTTGATTTATTCTGTCGAAATACTATATTATTTAAAATCGATAATTATGCAAAAAAAATATAGCCAATGTTAAATTGGCTATATTAAAATTATTTGAAAACACTTTTATCGCTTAAATTTTGTGAATTAAAATGTTAAAAATAATAAAAGTTGTTAATTTTAAATTTATATTGTAAAAATAATTAATTATAGAATTTAAAAAATTTTACAAACAAGTATAAATTTAAACCAAACTTATTTAAAGCTTGGTTTAAAAGGTATTTTATTTTATCTAGGATTTTTAATATTAGCTTGAGCAGCTGCTAAACGCGCTATAGGTACACGATATGGTGAGCAAGAAACATAAGTTAATCCAACTCTATGACAAAAATCTATTGATTGAGGATCTCCACCATGTTCTCCACAAATTCCAAGTTTAATGTCTGGACGTGTTTTTCTTCCAAGCTGACAAGCCATATCTACAAGTTTTCCAACACCAACTTGATCTAAATGAGCAAATGGATCACTGTCAAATAGTTTTTTATCATAATAAGCACCAAGGAATTTTCCAGCATCATCTCTGCTAAACCCAAATGTCATTTGTGTTAAATCATTTGTTCCAAATGAAAAGAATTCTGCAGTTTTTGCGATTTCATCGGCAGTGAGTGCTGCTCTTGGAATTTCAATCATTGTTCCAATTTTATATGTTAACGATTCACCACTTTCTTTAATAACTTCGTCAGCAGTTTCGGCAACAATGTTCCTTACATAATTAAATTCTTTTGCTTCGCAAGTAAGTGGAATCATAATTTCCGGATGAATATCGTAGCCATTTTCTTTTTTAACAGTAAGTGCTGCTTCAATTACAGCTCTTGTTTGCATTCTTGCAATTTCTGGATATGTTACAGCAAGTCTTAGGCCACGATGTCCCATCATTGGGTTAAATTCATGTAAACTTTCAACTGTGTTTTTGAGTTTTTCAAAAGGAATTCCCATGTCTTTTGCAAGGGCTTTTATTTCTTCGTCTGTATGTGGTAAAAATTCATGAAGAGGTGGATCCAAGAATCTTATTGTAACAGGCTGACCTTTCATTGCTCTATATAATCCTATAAAGTCTTTTCTTTGCATTGGTAAAAGTTTACTGAGCGCCTTTTCTCTTTCTTCTACAGTGCTTGACACAATCATTTCTCTAACAGCAGGAATGCGATCTGCATCAAAGAACATGTGTTCAGTTCTGCAAAGCCCAATACCTTGAGCTCCAAAATTATATGCAACTTCTGCATCTTTTGGATTGTCAGCATTAGTTCTTACTTCCAATTTTCTTCTTGAATCTGCCCATTGCATAATTGTTGCAAAATCACCAGACACAGAAGCTGGTTCTGTTTTAACAAGGTTTCCATAAACATTTCCTGTTGAACCGTCTATTGAAATTTCATCTCCTTCATTAAATCTTTGTCCTGCAATAGTGCAGTAGTGTTCTTCTTCATTCACAATCAAAGCGTTGCATCCAGCGACACAAGCAGTGCCCATTCCCCTTGCAACTACTGCAGCATGAGATGTCATTCCTCCACGGGCAGTTAAAACGCCCTCGCTTACTGCCATTCCCTCAATATCTTCTGGAGATGTCTCCAAGCGAACCAACACAACCTTATTTTTGCTTGATGCTAATTCTTTGGCCCTTTGAGCCGTAAATACAATTTTCCCAGCAGCAGCTCCAGGAGATGCTGGCAAACCTGTAGCAATAACTTTGCTTTCTTTTAAATCTTTTGCATTAAATTGAGGATGCAATAAAGCATCTAATTGCTTTGGATCAATCATTAAAAGTGCTTGGTCTTGTGAAATTCTGCCTTCGTTTACAAGGTCAACTGCAATTTTTAAAGCAGCATGTGCTGTCCTTTTACCATTTCTAGTTTGCAGCATATACAATTTGCCTTTCTCTATTGTAAACTCCATATCTTGCATATCATTATAATGGTCTTCAAGCGTCTTGCATATTTTTGTAAATTGTTCATAAATTTCTGGATTTTGAGTCTCTAATAAAGATATTGGGTTTGGTGTTCTTATGCCTGCAACAACATCTTCACCTTGAGCATTCATAAGATATTCACCATATAACTTTTTTTCGCCTGTAGAAGGATTTCTTGTAAATGCAACGCCTGTGCCACTTGTTTCTCCCATATTTCCAAATACCATTGTTTGAACATTTACTGCAGTTCCCCAATCTGATGGAATATCATTCATTCTTCTATAATAGTTTGCCCTTGGATTGTCCCAAGACCTAAAAACAGCTTTTACAGCTTCTATTAATTGATGTACTGGCTCTTGAGGGAATTCCTCGTGCATTTGTTCTTTGTAAAATTCTTTGAATTTGGTTGCCATTAACTTTAAATCATCAGCGCTAAATTCTATATCTAACTTTATGTTTCTTTCTTCTTTCATTTGATCGATAATTCTTTCAAACTTAGATTTATCAAGTCCCATAACAACATCGCTGAACATTTGTATAAATCTTCTATAGCTGTCATAAGCAAACCTTGGGTTGTTTGTAAGATTTGCAAGTCCTTCAACAACCTCATCATTTAATCCCAAATTTAAAACTGTATCCATCATTCCTGGCATTGACGCCCTTGCCCCAGAACGAACAGATACCAAAAGGGGATTTGTTTTATCTCCAAATTTTTTGTTGTCTAATTTTTCTATTTTCTTTAATCCTTCTAAAATTTGATCAATAACTTCTTGAGATAATTTTTTACCATCATCGTAATATTTTGTACATGCCTCAGTAGTTACAGTAAATCCCTGTGGAACAGGCAAACCAATATTTGTCATTTCTGCCAAGTTTGCACCTTTGCCACCCAATAGGTTACGCATGTTTGCATTGCCTTCACTAAACAAGTAAACATATTTATTTGTCATAAATCCTCCTTATAAAAATACTGAAATAGTGTACAGCATAGCAAAAAAATAAGCAACTTTTTTTAAGTCGCTTTTAAATAATTCACAATAAATTTAATTTCTTATTAAATCTGTTTTCAAAATTAATATTTAACACATTTAAAGCTTCGTCTTCGCTTTTATTTGCTAATTTAATTGTATTTAATTTGTCATAACTAGTTTCACTTAATATCTTAAAACAACTGTGACATTTTGGCGATATCTCTATGCATTTACCACTTTTGCAACCCGTACAAACAACTTCACCATAATCAAGATTCAAATATCTTTTCCCAGAGAAGGGCTGTCCACATGTAGAGCATTTGTTTAGTGATAACGTATAACCCATTCCTTTAAAAACGCTTAATAAAAATTTTGTTAAAACGTATTTATCATTCACATTTCCGTATGCGATTGCACCTATTGCCTTTAACGTTTCAATAAAAAGTTCCACGTTTTTTTCTCCCGCAACTACCACTGTTTTAACAGTTTCCAAAATAGCGCATGCTAAATAAAACTTATCTATGTCCTTAGTTAAAACATAAAAATTGTCTTCAACTTCAACATTGGTAATTATTTTAGAAGGCATTGCAATTAAATACTCTCCAAAGCAAAATGGTTCTTTTGCAAATCTCATTTTTGCTTTATCGCTTTTTACCGATTTCATAATCGCTTGCATTACACCATTTTCAATGGTAAATAGAGTTACAAGCTTGTCCTTTTCTTTGTAATCTATAGAAGAAAGCACTATGGCTTTTACTTTTATTGTATCCAAACTACATCTCCAAGTTATCGTTTGTGTTTATGTTAGAATTTATTATATTATCCAAAGTAGAGTTTTTTGTATGCTGAACAGCAAAATATAGTCTATAAATATTTATATTGCCAGTTTGTTCAAATAACTGCCATAATTGTTGTGCTTGTGGCGATGCAAAACTGTCCATTTAAACTTCCTCCTAATAGTAAAATTTCATTTTAACTGTTCAATCTTCAAGTTTAAGTATACTACTATTATATGCAAAACAAAAGAAAAAATTTACAAATTTTCTTTTTTATAACCAAACTCTTTTAAATAGTTTTCACTATCACGCCAATTTTTCTTTGTCTTAACAAAAAGTTTCAAAAGAACTTTTTTATCAAGTAATTTTTCTATGTCTATCCTTGCTTTTTCTCCAATTTCTTTAAGTTTTTTACCTCTTTTTCCAATTATGATGCTTTTGTGACTTTCTCTTTCACAAACAATATCTGCCTCAATAACTGTTATATTTGGTTTTTCAATAAATGAGACAATATTTACATTTATTCCATGTGGAATTTCTTGTTCTAAACACAACAAAGCTTTTTCTCTTATGGTTTCTGCAACAATAAAATTTATCGATTTATCTGTGTAGTAGTCATTGTCATAAATAAAATTTTTTTCTTTTTCGTTAGGAAGATATTTTAGTATAATTTCTAACAATTCATTAGTGTTATAAGCCTTGTAACTTGAAATTGGAACAACTTCATCAACTTCATTAATGTTTGCGATTTGTGACAATTTTATTAACAATTCTTGTTTTTTTACTAAATCGGTTTTGCTTAAGCATACAATCAATGGAACTTCATTTTTTTGCTTTAAATTTTTTACATAATCAATTTCTTCACCGGTTATTTCTTTTGTTGAATCAATTAAATAAATGTTTACACTTGCCCCACCAATTGCGCTTCTAACATTTTTCATCATAAATTTGTCTAAGGCATTTTTACTTTTGTGTATCCCTGGAGTGTCAACAAAAATTAATTGATAATTACTTTTTGTTAAAATTCCCAAAATGTTATTTCTAGTAGTTTGAGGTTTTGATGATACTATAGCCACCTTCTCACCAACCATACAATTAACCAAAGTGCTTTTTCCAGCATTTGGTTTACCCAATATCGCTATATACCCACATTTATAATTCATCATCGCTCCACTTTTGCTTTTTTTAAAATTTTATCTTGAAGATTAAACATAATTTCTTCTTCGTCTTTTTTTATATGATCATATCCTAAAACATGTAAAAATCCATGAAGGGCTAAAAAACATATTTCTCTTTTTACACTGTGTTTATAATCATTAGCTTGAATAACAGCTTTTGATTTGCATATAGCTATATCTCCCAAATCCGTTTGTATTTTATTGTTAAGCATTTCTCCATTTTTTATTTCATATGGCTCCAAAAGTGGAAACGACAAAACATCTGTAACTTTATCCACATTCCTAAAATCATGATTTAACTTGCGAATTCTATCTTTGCCAACAATGGTTACATTAACGCTTACATTGTTCTTTGTGTTTGTTTCTAGCAAAGCTATTTTAAAAATTTGAATAATTTTTTTTCTTAAATTTATGTCTGTTAAATTGTTGAAATTAACTGTCATATATCCTCTTATGTTATTAATTTATTGACTGTTATAGTGTAAACAATAATGTTGGTATCATCTTGTTTGTTTATCACATAACTTTCATCTTTTATTATGTCATATTCTTTTACGTTTAGCAAAGACATTTGCCTAGTTTGATTTAAATATTTATCTTTATTTTTTTCAAATTCAGTATTAATTTCACAATACTCATATTCGCTATATGTCATATATTTAATTTTAATAGGCAAAATATAATTTGTTAAATATTTTTCATTTTCCTCAACCATGAAATTTTTAAATTTAATATCTGTTTTTTGAGTAAACAAATTTAAATCCATAAAAGTTATTGAATAATCTTTTGCAATATTGCCCGTTTTAATTTTTTTTATTTCTTTGTCTTTCACTTCTAATCTTGTAGTTATCCAAACATCGCAAATGATATCTGCTAATGGTTGCACACTCAATTTATCACCATTTGAATCATACACATATGGCTCAACTAAAACATCACCAAGTTTAACAATATCCCCAACTTTGCATTTTAATGTTCCTTGAATAAGCTTAATTGAAGTAATTTTTCCATCATATTTTGCAACTAAAGGCTGAAAAACGCCCAAATTTACAACTTCATCATTGGTTAATTGTTCTTTTATATTGATAATAATGGCATTGCCTTTAATTATAACGCTTGCATAACTTACATATTTTATTTTTTGCAAGTCGTTTTTTAATGACTCCAAATTTACAGCTGATTTTAAAGTCCATTTGTTTATATTATGATTATCTAACACTTCCATAATTTCTTTGGACGTTATTGATAAATTTCCAATCAAAAGTACATCGTTTATAAAAAAAGTAGAAATAATATACAATATTGTTGATATAACAATGCCAATTATTACACCTAAACTTGAAGCGTTTTTTAATTGCTTAAAAATTCCATAATACGATTTAGATTCTACTTTGACGCCATATTGTTTTAAAATTTTTTCTATGTTTTTTTTGTCTTTAGATTTACAAAAAAAAGAACAAGTTTTTTCATCTTTTTTCATATCAAAAATATCAAACTGCAAAATGAGTTTGTTCAATATTTTTTCAGTATTTAATGATGGTATTATAAATTTGTATTGTTTCACTAATAACTCTCTATTTCTTTAATGTTTCCAATCACAGTTACTGTTGAACTTGTAATTCGTTTAATTTGTAAGTTGTTTCCATTAATGAGCAATACTCCTTTTTTAACTCTTATTGAAATGTTTTGTTTTGAAATTGAAACAACCCCTTTATGACCTTCAATATACACAAGTTTATTTGACATGTTTATAATGTTAAAGTTGTTAAATAAACTCGAATCCAATCCATAATCTGCAATTATTTCATTAAAAAAATTAAACACGCACTACCTCTTTATATTTGTATGCGTGTTTATTGAATTATAAAACTATTTTAATCGTCTTTTTTCTTAAGTACATCGCTTATTAAAATGGCTTTAATTTCGGGAGGTAAATTTTGAATTTGTTTGGATATTTGTGGCTTTGAATTATCAAGGTCTAATAAACTTTCACCAAAGTCATCTTCGTCAAAATTATCTTCATCAAAATCTACATCTTCCACTTGAACATCTATGTTATCAATAGACTTAATTGCACCTTTAAGGCGTCCTCCTCCCTGTTTCTTTTTTGACTCTAATTCTTGCAATTCTTCTTCATTTGCCTCTAAAAAACTTTGTACAACATATTGAGAATCATCATTTTGTTCTTTTTCATGATTTAAGTTATCATTTTTTAAAAATTCACTTTCATCATAACTTATATTTGTGTCGTTTTTGGGTATAACATCTTTTTTTTCGGTTGTTTGTTTTGGTTGCTTTTCTTTTTTAACAAATTTTGATTTTATATTTTGAAAATTTAAAGAAATAACAATAACTATGAAAACTATTGCACAAATAACTATAAAGGTTATCATTATTTCTTCTCCTTTTAAAATTTAGGTGGTTTTTTATTGTTTGTGTTGTTTGGATCAATTCCCGCTATGGCATTTCTCATTGCAGTATCTGACGTTAAATTTTGTATTTTATAGTAATCCATAACTCCCATTTTTCCATTTCTAATTGCCTCAGCCATTGCCTTTGGCACTTCTGCTTGCGCAGCTAACACCATAGCCTGCATTTCTTGAGTTTTAGCTTTCATTTCTTGCTCATGAGCCGCTGCCATTGCCCTTCTTTCTTCGGCTTCTGCTTGGGCAATAACTTTTTTAGCTTCGGCTGTGTCTTTTAACAAATCGGCACCGATGTTTTTACCAACGTCAATATCTGCAATATCTATTGACAAAATTTCATATGCCGTACCAGAATCAAGCCCTTTGTCCAAAACGGTTTGCGATATAAAATCTGGATTTTCAAGAACTTCCGTATGTGTATCAGCAGAACCAACAGTCGTTACAATACCTTCACCAACTCTGGCTAATATTGTATCATCTCCAGCACCACCAACAAGTCTAGCTATGTTAACTCTAACCGTAATTCTAACCTTAACTTTTAATTCTACACCATTCTTTGCAATTGCACTTATCCAATCTGTTTCCATAACCTTTGGTGTAACAGAATTTCTAACTGCCAAATTAACATCACGGCCAGCAAGGTCAATCGCCTTAGCCAAGTCTATTGGTAAATTTATTTTTGCACTGTGTGCTGATATTAAAGCGTTGATAACTTTTTGAATATCACCACCTGCAAGTTGATGAGTTTCCAACTCACTTATGTCTATCTGTATTCCTGCCTTCCTTGCCATTATGTAAGCATCTACAATTGGCGCAACTTTAATTCTTCTTATTTTCATACCTATTAAACGCGCCATTGAAACGTGTGCCCCAGATACTAAAGCAACAAACCATGTTTTAATTGGAACTATTGCAAATATCAAAACAACAAATACTAATAATAAACCAAGCGAAACATATAAAACTATTTGAGCCCAAAGTTCCATTAACAATAAATTTATCATACTTTCTCCTTTTAATAAACTGCTTTATTTACATAAATAATTGCATCTTCTACGGCTATTACTTTAACAACAACACCTTTGGCAATCATTGCATCTTTAGAACTAACATCGTATATAACATCCCCTATTCTCATTTTGCCAATAGGATGACATTCCGTAATTAAAATTCCTTCCTTACCTATTAATTCTTTCAATTTTGCTTGATCTTGTTTGCCATAGTCATTTGGTATGGCCGTTTTATTTTCAACAATTGGTGTTTTACCAAGCAAACCGTATCTAGCAGACCTTACAAAAAGTAAAAATATTAATAAAGTAAATAATGTAATCAACAAAATCAATATAAAAACTTGCATAGGCGTTCCATTACACAAAGTTGCATTTACAACAACTGCACCCACTTCGCAAACAATACCACTTATTCCAAATATGCCAAACCCAGGAACAACTGCTTCTATTATGCACAAAATCATTCCCAAAACCATAAGCGTAATTGTTAGCCAAGCAAACTCGCCAACAAATATATTTACAAATTCTGTCCATGCACTGCCTGCTAGCAAATTCATCATTGTCATCCTGACCTCCTACCACTAAAAGTATATCACAATTCTGCAAAATATGCAATATGCTATTTTACTGAATTTTGCTTTTGGTCCTTTTATAAAAAAACAAATACTGTTGTGCATAACCAGATAAATTTCCAAAATATTCCATAAAATCTTGAGCCATTTTTTGTCTGGATTTTTTAGTTTTAAAAATATCTAAATAGACTTTTTCCATCCATGTATCAACCGGAAATGATAAGCTTCTATGATAACCGTACAAAAGAATACAATCAGCCACTTTGGGTCCCACTCCTTGCAACGACAAAAGCCATTCTCTTAATTGTGAATCTGTGTAATTAAAAGTTTGTTCAATATTAATTTCTTTTAATTTTTTGCAAGTTTCAACTAAATATTTTGCTCTATATCCCACACCCATTTCAGCAAATTGCTCTTCTGTTAGCGTGCATAGTTTATCTATTGTTGGAAATGCATGATAATCATTAACTATTTCGCCAAATTCTCTTAATTTTTGCATACTTTTTATAATTCTTTTTATATTATTGTTTGCGGATATAATAAAACCAATTATAACTTCATAAATATCTTGTTTTAATATTCTTATGCCATAACCATAATCTACAGATTTTGTCATTATATCATTTGACAACAATTTGTTTTTAATTTCACTATAATTTGTATCCAAATCAAAATAGTTAATAAAATAATTTACGTTGTCTGTTTCTATAACGTATTTATTTTCATTTTTAAAAACATGTGCTAATTGGTCCTTTGAATATATTAAATAATCATTATTTGAAATTTTTTTATATGTAAAAACTTGACCACATTCTACAATGTGTTCGATATTAAACTCATTTAAATTATCTATAATTATTTTTTTATCTAAAATTTTATAAATCACAAAAAGATTATACTAGGTTCTATAAAAATTTGCAATATTTTATTAAAAACCCAATAAAAACTAAAAAATTTTAATTTACAATTTTTGCAAATTCAAAGGGGTCAAGACAAGAACCCCCAACCAACAATCCGTCTACTTGCGAACTTTTTAATATGCTTGCAAAATTATTGGAATTTACACTTCCTCCATAAAGAATTTGTATTTTCTCTGATGCTTTTTGCGAAAAAATATCCAAAATAATTTTACGTAAATATGCAATGTTATCTTCAATCTCTTTTACAGATGGCATTTTGCCAGTTCCAATTGCCCAAATTGGCTCGTACGCTATAATTATATTTTTTAGCTCATTTTCATAAAGCCCTTTAAGGGCAATTTCAATTTGCTTTTTTAATACTTGCTTTGTTTTATTGTTGTTTTTTTCTGTTTTTGTTTCTCCAATGCATAAAATGGATTTTAAATTCACAGAAAGTGCTCTTATGATTTTTTGATTTATTTGTTCATTGGTTTCATGAAATTTTTTTCTTATTTCGCTATGTCCAACAAGTGTAAATTTTGCACCTAAATCTTTAACCATTAAATTTGACACTTCTCCGGTATACGCACCTTTTTCTTCTGTAGAAATATTTTGACACCCCATAATAACATTAGTAGATACAAGTTTTTGACTTGCAAGCATCAAATGTGTGTATGGCAAACTTAATGCAACCATGTTTTTGCTATTTTTTATTAAAGGTAAAAACTTATCCAAGTATAATGAAAACTCTTGGACGGTTGTATTCATTTTAAAATTTCCTACAATTAATTTTTTCATTGTGCTCCTTATTTATCGGCGATTACATCAACGCCAGGCAAAACCTCACCACTTATTAACTTTAAACTTGCGCCGCCACCGGTTGAAAGATGGTATATCTTTTTTTCTAATTTAAGCGATTTTATTGCTGACAAACTATCACCGCCCCCAACTATGCTTTTTGCTGAACTTTTTGCAACTGCTTTTGCTATTTTTTTTGTTCCTTCTCTAAAGTTTAAAAACTCAAAAACGCCCATAGGTCCATTCCAAATAATAGTTTTTGCATTTTTTATTTCATTTACATATTGTTTAATTGTCCTTGCCCCTATGTCCATTCCTATCATTCCAGTTGGAATATACTGCGTTTTAACTTTAAAAGCTACAGCATTTGGGCTAAAAACTGCTGCGCAAACATGATCTTGTGGCAAAAGTAATCTTTTGTTTTTTTCTTTAGCTTTTTGTAAAATTTCTTTAGCATCATTTAGGCACTCTTCTTCATATAAAGAGTTGCCTATTTCTACGCCTTGGGCTTTTAAGAATGTATATGCCATTCCTCCACCAATTAAAACCGTGTCACAAGTTTCTAATAAATTTTTTACAACTTTCAACTTGTCACTAATTTTTGCGCCTCCTAAGATTGCAATAAATGAGCGTTGTGGATTCTCCAACACAGACGCTATTGTATTTATTTCCTTACCCATTAAAAAACCAACGGCATTTGGCAACAATTTGGCAACGCCGTATGTAGAAGAATGTTTTCTATGCGCAGTCCCAAAAGCGTCATTTACAAAAATATCTGCAAGTTCTGCAAGTTTCGCAGAAAATACTGGGGAATTTTCTTCTTCTTCTTTATAAAATCTAATGTTTTCTAGCACTAACACTTCTCCATCTTCAAGCATATCTACATTTTTTTGAGCTTCTGGGCCTATTGCATTTGAAGAAAATCTAACTTTACAATGCAAATGTTGAACTAAATATTTAGCAACAGAAACCATGCTTAATTTTGGATTTGGTTCGCCTTTAGGCCTGCCTATGTGAGAACAGATAATAACCTTTGCACCATGGGCTAACAAATACTTTATAGTTGGAAGTTCTGCCGTAATTCTACTTGCATCTAGTATATTACCACTATCGTCAAGTGGCACATTAAAGTCTACCCTAAGCAAAACTCTTTTGCCTTTTACATCAATATCTTCTATAGTTCTTTTCATTTGATTTTCCCCCTTTACTAAATATTATTTTAGTACATTATGTGCAAATTAAACAAACATTTTTAATTTAAAACTTCTTTTAAAATGTTCAAACTTTCTGTCAAATTGTCGGTTGTTGCAAGTTTTAGTCTAAACTTATTGCCATCTTTAATGTCTTTAACATACCACAAAAAATGTTTTCTTAGCGTTTTACATAAAATTTCATCATTATAATATTTCCTTAAAGTATCTACATGCAATTTAACCAAGGAAAATTTGTTTTTTATTTCGAGATTTTTTAACATTGAAAATATCCAAGGACTTCCAAGTGCTCCTCTGGCTACCATAACACCATCTACGCCTGTTTTTAACATTTTTTCGTAACTAGTTTTGTCAAACACATCTCCATTCCCTATAACAGGAATGTTTACACTTTGCTTAACTTTTTTTATTGTTTCATAATCAACTTCACCACTGTACATTTGTTCACGCGTTCTTCCATGAACAGTTATTGCTTTTGCCCCACATTGCTCGCATATTTTTGCAACTTCACAAGCAACATTATCTCCATTATTAAACCCTATTCTTATTTTTACTGTTATAGGTTTTGTTGTTGCTTTTACGCACTTTGTAACTATTTCTTTTATTTTGCTTAAATCTTTTAAAAGTGCACTTCCATCACCATTTTTAACAATTTTGGGAGCCGGGCATCCAAAATTAATATCTATAATATCAAATTTTTTTAATTGCTCACTTCTACATACTTCTGCCATTTGATCTGCGTCATGCCCAAAAATTTGAACTGCTTTTATACATTCATCTTCTTCTGTTTGTAAGAGTTGTTTAGTATGTACATTATTAAATCTTAAAGCATTGCAATTTATCATCTCAATAAACGTCAAATCTGCTCCGCATATTCTACAAACTTTTCTAAAACCAACATCACTAACGCCAGCCATTGGCGCTAAAAACAAATTGCCAACTTCAAGTTCACCTATTTTCATATTTTTAGTTTATCAATTTTACTTCATAAATGCAACTTTTTGCTACACTTAAAAATCACAACTTTTTTAGGTGGAACAAGTTGCATTTTGTTGTAGTAAACATTATACACAAACCTTTCATTTTTTTGCTTTAATTCAAAAGTTCCAAATTGTTGTATTTTTAATTTTTGACCTTTTAGTAAAACATCAATAGCCAATTTTTTAACTTCTTTTAATATTTCAAACAAATTTTCTTTTTTAATGTTTAGTTTGCCGTTTATTTTCTTGCTTAAAATAGATATAAATTCTTTATTGCTCATCATTTATGTTATTAACAAATTTTTTGCTATTAAACATATCCTTAATATTTTTTAAAGTAATAATTTTAAAAATAAAGCACAGAGAAAAATAGACTATACAAGCAGATAGAAGCAAAATGACAAATTTTATATATTCATTAATAATTAAAAATTTGTTTAAATAAAAAACGGTCAAATACATAGTTATAGATGCAAAAATTGGAATTAATATTTGTTTGTCGTCAAGTTTAAAATTTGTTAATTTTTTCACAAAAATAATATCCAATACACAAACAAAAAATTGACTTATTGTAATTGCAATTACTAATGACAAAATGTTTAAATTTGTAAACAGTATAAAAAACACCAAACAAATTATTTTTATAAACAGGCCCAGCATTTGACTCAACAGTGGCAATTTAAATTGTCCAAAACTGTTTAAAGTGCTAGAAGAAATTTGAATTAAAGACATCCACAAAATGTTAAACGACGAAATTGACAAATATAGAATACTAACATTTATATATTTATTTTCAATTGATGGGAAAAATATTGATAAAATGTTTTTTGAAGTGCCTAAAATTCCAAATGCACATGGCAAACAAATTAGCCATACAAAGAAAAATGCACCCTCGATTGTTTTGTTTATGTCTTTTTTTGTTGCAATGTTATATGTAAGCGATGGAATCATTGCCGTAGCAACTGTTCCAAAAAACAATATGGGGAAATTTACAAGCGGGGCAACCATACCAGTTGCGATTCCAAAAAGCGATGTAGCATCTAATGAATTTATTCCGCTATAAATTAACAAATTTACAACTAAGAAAGTGTCAATGCATGACGAAAAAGGCAAAATTATGTTTGAAAACGAAAGAGGTAAAAAATTAAGAAAATTGGTTTTTAATTCTTTGTATTTAATTTTTGTCTTTGTTCTTGTATGTTGAGATTTTACAAGGTATATAAAGGTCATGTAAACAAAGGAAATTATTTCACTAATTAAAACACCCAAAAATGCGCCTCCAACTGCATAAATTTGTCCTTTGTCCTTTAAAAAAAGTGCGAATGTTAATCCAAAACACAATTTTGCTAATTGCTCAACAACTCCACAAGTAGCTGATGGAACCATGTTTTCCATTCCTTGAAAATATCCTTTATAAACACAAGTAACAGAAGAAAATATAATGCTAAGTGCTACAATGTCGTATCCTAAATATGATTTGTAGTTGCCTTGTAAAATTGCAAAATCTGAAGAAAAAACAATTAAAAGCAAGGTGGCGAATACAGAATATAAAATTGATATTACTAAAGATAACTTAACTATATTGTTAATTTTATCAAATTTTTTTTTTGCATAATTCATGGATACTTGTTGAGCTACATATGTTGGCATTGAGCCAGTTATAAAAACCAAAAAAAGAGAGTACACAGGGAAAACCATTTGATATAAGCCGATTCCCTCAGTACCAAGAATGTTTGACAAAGGTATTCTGTATACTGCGCCCAAAAATTTTGATATTAACAAAAAAACGCTTAGTATTAATGTGTTTTTTACTAATTTGTTTTTCATATATATTTATAGTTTTTGGCATTTTAAAATGTTTATACAAAAAATAAAATTTGATATTTACAAAAAAAAAATTGTGTGATATAATTTTTTTAAATGAGTTAAAAGGAGAAAACAATGGCAATTAAGACAACTAAACAACCAGATTCAAATACTACTAGTACAAAACAAATAGATCCAAACAAAATGCTCTTTAATCCAAACAGAATTTTAATACCTTTCCCTTATAGAAGGAATTGGACTCCTTCCCAACAAAAAGAAAAATATGATGTATATAATTATTTGTTTTCCAACGCTTTTTATGATGTATTAAAAAATGGAAAAGTAAGTGCATTGAGAAGACTTGCTATTGAAAATGTGCCAGATGTAAATTATAGACCATATTTTATAAGAGTATTTGACATGCTTGACAAATATTCTGCAACAAACCATGATTTATTAAAAAGGAATTTAACTGATTTTTGTATTTTCTTTTTTGAGACAAAAGTTGGTAAAGAGTTGTATGAAATGTTTTTCAGAAATGAAAAAATGCCAAATTATGAATTTCTATTAAATTTATTTACGGATAAAAGATTCATTTTTGCAGATTCAAAATTATTGGAACAATTAACACTTATGGTTAAAAATGAATATGTTAAAGATTCATATAAATAATAAAAAATTATAAAAAGCACTTTGACTAAGTGCTTTTTATAATTCAATTTCATCTCCTTCGCTTTTTCCAAAATCATCATTTTTAATTGTATGATATTTTATTGATTCACTAAATATGTTTTCAAAAGATATTTTTTCTAAATTTAAAGTCTTTTTAATTGCATAAAGTTTCAGCATATCTTTAAAAATTTCATTGCCTTTTTTTGTCATGTTTTTAACTGGCTCTTTGTAAGATTGTTTAATTTTTGTATTATTATTGGCATCTTTTATATCGTTTTGGTTTTTATTTGCCTTTTTAACTTTTTTATTTGCTTTTTTTGCTTTAGTTGAACTTGATGAGGCTTTTGCAGTAGTTTTTGATTTCTTTTTTTCTTGCTCAACAATTTTAGGCTTATCTTCTTTTTTAACAGAATTTTTTTCCAATATTTCTATACATTTCTTCTTTTTGTTTTTATACATAAGTATATAATTTTGATTAACCAAATCAAGCCATTTTTTTGTTTCGCCTTTTAATGAAGAATATTTTTTAAAAATAATCTCATCAATTATATCTTTTACAGTTATCCAATATAAATCAGAATTTTTGTTAACCGAAACGCTTTTTATCCTTTCTTTCAACTCTTCAAAAATAATTGAATTTGAAAATTCGTACTTATTTAAAATTTTTAATATCTCTTGGGCATAAATTCTGCTATTCATTGAAATTTCTTTAACAAGAATCTTTAAATGTTCACTTTTCTTATTAATCAATTTTTCAAGAAAATCATAACTGTCTTTTAAATCTTTTCCATCATTTTCAAACTTAGTATACAAGTTGAATTCTTTTTTAAGTTTATCAAAATAATCTGCGCCGTCGAAATCTCTATAACTTACCAAAAAAGTTTCAATGGTTTTTTCTTCACCACAAACTTTATATGTTTCTGTTAAATATAAGCCTGCATAAGTTATCCCTTCGTTTTTAATATTGTTTAGTTTAATTTTAAATTTTATGGTTTTGTTTAAAATTTGAGTACTGCATAAAATAAATTCTTGTTTGTATAAATCTATGCATTTTTTAATTTTTACAAGAGAATCTATAACCTCTTTTGAAAGAACATATTTTTCATCAACGAATTCACCCATTGGAAGAGAATTTTCTAATGCGTTTTTGCTTAAAAATGAATCATAATATTCTGTCATAAATCCTCCTTTAAATTTTATTTTCCATATTTGTTGTTAAATAATATATCATGCATTTATACTAAACCGAAAAATTTTCAAGCTTTTGCTTTTGGTCAAATTTCTGCAATTCTTCAATCATTTCTTCTATATCGCCATCCATAAAAGAATTCACGTTATATACAGAATAGTTTATTCTATGGTCAGTAATTCTTCCTTGAGGATAATTATATGTTCTTATTCTCTCACTCCTGTCCCCTGTTCCGACTTGATTTTTTCTATTTGCAGAATATTGTGAATCTATTTGATTTTTGTAATAATTGTACAATTTAGTTTTTAATAGATTCATGGCTTTTTCTCTGTTTTTTATTTGAGAACGCTCATCTTGACACGCCACAACAATTCCAGTTGGCAAATGCGTAATTCTTATTGCACTTTCTGTTTTGTTAACATGTTGACCTCCTGCCCCACTGCTTCTATATGTGTCTATTTTTAAGTCTTTGTCTAAAATTTCAAAATCAACTTCTTCTATTTCGGGCAATACTGCAATTGTTACTGTTGATGTGTGAACTCTTCCCTGTGATTCTGTTTCTGGAACTCTTTGAACTCTATGTACACCACTTTCATATTTAAGTTTGCTAAAAACATTTGTGCCTTTTATTGTTATACTGCATTGTTTAATTCCACCAAGTTCTGTTTCTTCTAATTCGTTGGTTTCAACGTGCCAGTTATTTCTTTCTGCATATCTAATATACATATTCATTAATGTTGAAGCAAAAAGTGAAGCCTCTTCGCCTCCTGCCGCTGGTCTAACTTCTAAAACTACATTTTTGTCATCGTTTTCGTCTTTGGGTAAAAGCAATATTTGAATTTTTGAATTTAATTCCTCTATTTGTTTTTTTGTTTGCATTATGTCTTCTTTAAATATTTCAAGCATTTCAGGATCTTTTTCGGTTTTTAAAACCTCTTCACCGTAATTCAAATTTTTAACCAAACTTGCCAATTTTTCATGACAAAGTGCAAGTTCTTCTATATTGCTTCTTTCTTTAACCAACTTTTGCCATTTTTTTGTATCAGCAATTATTTCTGGCTTTGAAATTAAGTCTGTCAATTCATCAAATCTTTCTTTAATTTTTTGTGTTTGTTCTAACATTTTTATTCCTTTTGTTTTTTAATTTTGCATAAATAACTCTGTTAATTCTATTATAATCTTTCACAATTTTTATATCTTCAAAATCTTCTTTTAACATATTAGACACATCTTTTGATTGTCCAATTCCCAATTCAAAAAATATCATGCCATTTTTTGTTAAATAATTCACGCTTTGTTTTATTATTTTTCTGTAAAAATCCAATCCATCTTTGCCTCCGTCAAGAGCAATTTTTGGATCATAATCTTTAACTTCTTTATCTAACTTTTCTATGTCCAAAGTTGGAACATATGGTGGATTACTTACTATGATATCAAATTTTTTACTCTTTTTCAAGTCGTTAAACAAATTCGATTCTTTAAAATTAACTTTTACATTGTTAATCTCGGCATTTTCCATTGCAACAGACAAAGCTTTTTCAGAAATGTCTGTTGCAAATATGTTTGATTTTGTATTTTTTGCTAAACAAACAGCAATTACACCACTACCTGTACACAAATCTAATATGTTCATTTTATCACTTGCAAATTTTAAAACTTGTTCCACCAATATTTCAGTTTCCATTCTAGGTGATAAAACATCTTTTGTAACTTTGAAAGTCATTCCATAAAAATTTGTTCGCCCAAATATTTTTGTTATTGGTTGGCCTTTAATTCTTTTGTTTATTGCACTATCTATGGCGTTTTTTTGTTCAAGTGTAACCTTCTTTTGCAATCTTATTTGACCTCTTGAGATATTTAGAACTTCACAAATCAACCAATCAGCTTCACTAACATCATCGATGTTTGCATTTTTTAATTTTTCTTTACATTCTGCATATACACTTGAAAAGGCTATTTCATTATCATTAAACATTTTGGTATCCAATGTTCCCCTCTGTTTATTTTGCATAAAAACGACTTCGTTATAAGCAGAAAGAGAAATGTATATTTCTGTTTTTGTAGGCCTTTCTGTAACTAAAAATGAAGTTATTATGCAAAGGTTATAAACCCACTTAAATTTTGAAATTTCCATTAAATATAAAATTTCATAACATATACTAAAACAAAATAAAGAAATCGTCAAGTTAACAAATGGTTTCCAAATTTGATTGCTTGTCAATCCGATTAATGACAAAATAAAAAATATAAAACAAAACGAAAAAACAACATAATTTATAAAATTTGTTGGTTTGTGTATTGATTTATTTTCATTTAATAAATAATTTGAACAGCCATTAAATCTGTAAAATTGTTTAAATGGAATTAATAGTTTTAATATTAACATTATTGCATAAATAATTGCAACCTTAACAACTCCTACAATTAATCTATTTAAAAATACACTTGAACTATATCCACTTATTAAAAGCGCTAATTTAACAGGCAAAAATCCAATTAATACAAACGAAATTAGCAATGCCAATATGCAAATTATTACAAACCACACATAACTATGTTTAACGTTTAAACTAGATGAAATTTTTTTTGTAAGGCTTTTATTTGAATAATCATATGGCAATTTAATTAAATTTTTTATAAAGTAATACAATCCAAAAATTAAATATTCTAATCCTCTTAAAAAAATTATGTTGTGAGGTATTATAGAAGTTTTATTTTTTTCAGAAATTAAACTTGCTTTCCCTTTTTTGTTAACATAAGAACAAGCACTATTTTTTTTATAATAAAAACATGCGCCATATAAACAAGGCATTGAATAAATTTTTTCCATAATGTAATTATGAACAAAAACTAGAAAAATAAAACACAACAAAAACGCATATTACAAAGTAATATGCATTTGTTTAATAAAAGTTTCTATTTTTATATTTGCGAACTAAAGTC
>CALWKJ010000006.1 GCA_944381225.1 uncultured Clostridia bacterium
TTCTATGGGGGTTAGTTATGAAGTTGATGGTGAAGGTGGAATTATTGTAAAACAATTGCCACCTGCTGGAACGCAAGCAAATTATAATGATACTGTTGTAATAATTACTGATTAAAAATAAAAAATCGCTTAATAAAAGCGATTTTTTTTGTTAGATAAAACTTAAAATTATTATTTTAATATTTTAAATATTAATGCGATATAAATTGGTATTAATTTATATGATTTACAATATATTCTAAAATCTTTTTAGCAACATTTATTGTGGTTACTTTATAAATATTCAATAAGTGAGCATTTGAATTAACTTCGCAGACAACAGGCCCGTTTTTTGTTTGAAGAATGTCAACGCCACAAAAATCACAATTTAGTGCTTTAGCACTTAATTTTGCAATTTCTATTTCTTTATCTGATGGTGAATATGTTTTTGCAAATCCACCATTTGATAAATTTGATCTAAAATCGTTAGTCGATGATTTTCTGTGCATGCATGCTACAACTTCATTGCCAACAACATTGATTCTTATGTCTGAACCATGGCACTCGCTGTAATATTGTTGAAACAAAAGCTCTTTGCCTTTTTCTTTTTTAATCAGTTTAAATATTTCATTTTTAGTGTGAAGCAAATAAACTTGTTGTCCCTCTGAACCAAACCATTTTTTTGCCACCAATGGAAGTGATAGTTTGGATATTATTGTTTCAACAAATTCATTTAAGTACTTTTTTTTGTAATAAAACAAAAAAGGAACTATATATGTTTTTGGTATGGGAATATTATGATTTTCTAAAATTTGATATGTTAACGCTTTATTGTCACAATTTTTTATGCAATCACTGCAATTTAAAACTTTGCAACCAAGATTTTCCATTTTTTTGCAAAGAAAAATGTCTTTATCATAAAAAAGAATTGCTTTAAATTTTTTTACAATATTTTCATTTTTTGCAAGCTCAGAAGTTAACCTTGCATTGTTCATTATTTCTAAATCTATGTTAATTTCTTTAGCGCTTTGCATTAATAATTTGTTCTGTTCATTAAATTTATCAGAGCTAAGACTAATATTATTTACTAATAATATTTTCATGTAATTCAACTTCCTTTTCAATGCTTAAAACAATGTTTTTTATTAATTTACAAACATCATCAAAAAATTTAGCATTACAATAACTAGACACTAAGTTACTGTTAATTTCAATTTGTATTGATGAAAAATTTTGATTGCTCATGTAGCCTGAAATTGTTCCAAGACCGGCTGCGGCAAAAGGGTAATTAATTTTATAATTAAACTGAGATTTACTTATTTCTTCAGTGATATTGTTTAGTAAGTATGATTTATTCGCAAGATTTTTATTGTTGAAATCTCCAGTTCCCAAACAAAAATCCATATCTCTTTTGGGAGATAACTGATGAAGGTCAACAATAAATTTAATGTTATTGCTTTTACAATATTGTAAAAGATTATTTTTGTACAAACAATTAACGTCATGATTTGCGTCATCATTTTCGTTTGTTGTTTTTATAATTGCCGGATATCCAAAAGAGTTTAAATACAAAGCTATTAACGCTGTTTCAGGTTCTGCAAATTTAATTTTCCCATCGCGAGTTTGCTCAACAGCGTGAGGGGCTGACAATAAAATTTTTTTGTCGCCGTTTAAAAGCGCAAAATTTTTATTAGCTTTTTTTAATTTTTTAAATTGATTTTCTAATTTTTCTTTTAAGTTAAAACTTTCCATACATTTACCTTTTAAGTTGTTTAATATAAAAGTGCCAAAATAATTTAAGTGAAATTATAATTTAGACCTTTAAATAATCTTATACATATTTAATACTGTAATTATTATATATTAATTAAGATAAAAATCAAAGTGAAACACAATGAATATTAAAAATAGTTAAACCTAATGTTATTGTATTACAAGATTACTAATTTTCTTATGCCTTATAAATATATAACCATTAAAATAACGCTAAAGTAATATAATTATAACAAATTTTTTTAAAAATAAAGGAAATGCTTTTTAAGTGTCGAATATTGTAATTGTATTGATTTTTATTGGGTGAATAATTGAATAGGGGATTTGACGAAAGTTGGTTAGAACAATTAAAGGCAAAAAACGATATTATAACAGTGATGTCGCGATATTTTTCGTTGCAACAAAAAGGGAAAAATTATTGGGCTTGCTGTCCATTTCATCACGAAAAAACACCATCTTTTTGCGTTAATGGATATGAACAATATTACCATTGCTTTGGATGTAAAGAACACGGAGATGTTATTACTTTTATTCAAAAAATGGAAAGTTGCGATTTTATGACAGCAATAGAAATTCTAGCAAAAAATGCCAACATGGAAATTCCAACTTTACATATGGATGATAATATTAAAGAAAAAAAACATTTAAAAGAAAGCATTTTAAAAATTTTGGATTTAGCATATAGACATTATGAAGAGAATTTATATAAGCCAATAAGCAAAAAGGCTCAGGAATACATAAAAAAAAGGCAGTTAACAAAAAAAGAATTGAATAAATTTCATATTGGTTATAGCATAGATTGGACAGAAATTATAAAATATTTGCAATCGCATGGCTTTAAAGAAAATGAAATTGTAGAATCAGGAATTGCTATAAAAAAAGACAATAGATGTTATGATGCCATGGGTGAAAGGCTAATATTTCCAATATTTAATATTCATGATGAGTGTATAGGTTTTAGCGCGAGAAGTTTGGAGCAAACAAATTATGCAAAATATAAAAACAGCGCCAATAACATTGTTTTTGATAAAAGTAAAAATTTATACGGAATTAATATTGTAAGGAAATTAAAACAAGAACAACAATTAAACAATGTAATTATTGTTGAAGGACAAATGGATGTTATATCTTTAAATAAAGCTGGATTTTGTAATTGTGTGGCATGTCTGGGAACAGCTTTAACTCCTTTGCATTCTAGAATGATAAAAAATTTATGTGACAATGTTATTTTAGCTTTAGACGGGGATTCTGCAGGTCAAAAAGCGTCAATTAGAACTATTGATACACTTTTAGAGGGTGGATTAAATGTTAAGGTTGTAAAAATTCCAGAACAAAAAGACCCTGATGAGTTTATCAAAGCATACGGAAAAGATGAGTTTGGCAAATTGATTGAAAATGCTATAGACTGCGTGGAGTTTAAAATCAAAAATAAAATGGAACAATATGATATAAGCAAAGTTGGAGAAAAAGCCAAGTTTATAAAAAGTGCTATAGAAATTGTAAATGAATTAAATACAAATAGTGAAAAAGAAGTCTATTTAGATTTAATAAAAAAATTAACTGGCGTTTCAGTTGATACATTAAAAAAGGACGTTGTAAACAACAAAAATTATGGAAAAAATAATGAAAGAAATTTAATTTACACTGAAGATGCAGAAATAAAAGCAATTAAATTTGTTTTGGCAAGTTTGTGTTATAAAAAGGAATATGCAAATTTTGAATTTGATTTAAGTAAATATTTAATAAATTCGACATATTTAAAACTATATAATGTTTTAAAGGATTATAGCAAAAGGGGAGATAAATTTTTAATTAGCAATCTTTATGATATTTTTGATGTTGATAATGAGCCAAATATAAAAGATATTATAAATTATAATTTTGAATTGATTAGTAATCCAATTAAATATTATGAAGAATGTGTTTGGAAAATAAGAGAAACATATTTAAAGGAAAAAATTAAAAATTTAAGTGAAGAAAGCGTAAAATTGGAAAATATAAATGCAAAAATGGATATATTAAAACAAATAAAAGAATTGCAAAATAAACTAAGGAATAAAATTTTGGAGGATTAAATTTTGAGAGATAAGATTGAACAAGAATTAAAAAAGATTTTAGAAATTGGCACCAAAAAAGGTTCTTTAAATGAAGAAGACATAATGTTTAGGTTGCTAAAATACGAAGCTTCTGCAGAAGAAATAGAGGAAGTGCTTGGAATAATTGAAAAATCTAACATAAAAATAATTAAAGCTGAAAATCCAGACATTGAGAAAGAAGATTTTAGCGAATTAGTTTCTCAAGTTAGCGTTGATGATCCAGTTAAAATGTATTTAAAGGACATAGGTAAGGTTCCACTATTGTCATGCGATGAAGAAATTGAACTTGCAAAAAGAATGCTAGATGGAGACGAGTACGCAAAAGCAAAATTATCTGAAGCTAATTTAAGGCTTGTTGTAAGTATAGCAAAAAGATATGCCGGAAGGACAAGCATGCAATTTTTGGATTTAATTCAAGAAGGTAATATTGGGCTTTTAAAAGCAGTTGAAAAGTTTGACCACACAAAAGGCTTCAGATTTTCTACTTATGCAACATGGTGGATAAGACAATCCATAACTCGTGCAATGGCAGATCAGGCTAGGACAATAAGAATTCCCGTTCATATGGTCGAAACAATTCATAAATTAACAAGAATAAAACGCCAACTTATTCAAGATTTGGGAAGAGATCCTACTAGTGAAGAAATTGCAAAAGCAATGGATATTCCAGAAGAAAAAGTTGCAGAAATACAAAAAATAGCGCAAGAACCAATTTCTTTAGAAAATCCAGTTGGCGAAGAAGAGGATAGCAAAATGGCAGATTTTATTGAAGACGAATCTGTTAAATCTCCGGTTGAAGTTGCAACTCAAAATTTGCTTAGAGAACAGTTGTTGGGCGTTATTGAAACATTAACTCCTAGAGAACAAAAAGTTATAAGATTAAGGTATGGCTTAGATGATTCACATCCAAGAACTCTTGAAGAAGTTGGCAAAGAGTTTAATGTTACAAGAGAAAGAATTAGACAAATTGAAGCTAAGGCTTTAAGAAAATTAAGAAATCCTAATAGAAGCAAAAAATTAGTTGACTTTATGGATTAAAAGATTTTATTCTAAAAATTAGGAGACATTATGAGTATAGATAAAATATTAGAATATCAAAAAAAAGATTTTGAAATAATAAAATTAGAAAGAGAACTTGAAAATAACGAGGACAAAAAAATTTACCAAAAAATGTTGGGTGTTGTTAAAGAGGCTCAAAATAAGTCAACAATGTTGGATAAAGAAGCAAATCAATTAATTCAAGATTATAATAATATCAAAAAATCATATAACGAAAATTTAAAATCTTACGGAACAATTCTTAATACTAACCTTGACAAAATAAGCGAAAATGATTTAAATAATGTAAACACCGTGGCTGGGGATTTAATTAACAATCTTTCAATTCTTGAAAAAAAATTAATTAATTTAGCCGAAAAATTTAATGCTATTTTAAGCGAATTTGAAATTGCCAAAAAAAAGTACAATGAGGCTAAACAAAAATATATTTTGCACAAAAACGCATTTGAAAAAAAACAAAAAGAAATTATTCCGGAGATAGATAAAAAGAAAAAAGAAATAAACAAACTTGAAAGTGGAATAGAGCAAATTCATTTATTAAAATATAAGCAGAGAAGGACAGATAAAATATATCCTGTTTTTGTACCATTGATTGATAAAGCATGTGGTGGTTGTAGAATGGAAATTCCATCAGCTAGTTTGCAAAAACTTAAAGAAAAAGGCTTTTTGGAATGTGAACATTGCAGACGTATAATATATTTCAATTAAAAAAAGATGTTTTATTTAAACATCTTTTTTATTTTTTATCTTCGCTATTTCATTTGTTGCTAAAAAATCACACTTGTTGTTCAATTCATTATCAGAGTGACCTTTAACTTTATAAAAAGTTATTTTGTGAACATTCATAAAATTTAATAATTTTTGCCACAAATCAACATTTTTTACAACTTTTTTATTTGATGTTCTCCACGAGTTTAATTGCCAATTTTCAATCCATTTTTCTTGAAAGGCATTTACAACGTATGCGGAATCAGAGTAAACATTTACATTACAAGGTTCTTTTAACGCTTCTAAACCTTTTATTACTGCGGTTAATTCCATTCTGTTATTTGTTGTGTCAAGTTCAAATCCAGACATTTCTTTTTTGTAATTATTAAACTGTAAAATACAACCCCAACCACCAATTCCCGGGTTGCCAGAACACGCTCCATCTGTGTACAAAGTAATTTTTTTCATAAATGTAGTATGATATTTTTTTAAAATTTAGTCAAATGTATTAAATAATAAACAAAAATCTCTTACGAGATTTTTGCTAAATTAAAATATTGTTATTATCATTCCAACCATTATTAAACACAAAGCAAAAGCTAAAAGTATCAAATACAATGGGTCTTTATTGCTTGGAGAATCTGTTTTTCTAGCAACTTTTGTGATGTTTTTTGCAAGTATTGAAAGGGCAAAACCCAATATGGCAAGTATAATTCCAACAAGTTTGTTTGGTGTAGATAAAAATTCTATTAATGTAGCTTGTAATACTATAGATAGCATAATACCTCCTAATACTAAAACAAGTATATCACCATTTAATATAAATTTCAATATAAAATTTAACAAAAAATTAAATTATTTTTATTTTTCTAAATTGCAAAAAAGCAATATTGTTTTAAAGTAAAATTTTTAACAAATTAGTTTTTCAATGAATAATATATTTTTAGTAAGGAGGAATAATGAAAAAATTTAGCATATTATTAGTTGCTATTGTTCTTATGTTTGCATTTACTTTGTATGGTTGTGGAGATAAGAATAATGATACAATTACAACTATAAAAGTAAATGAAGTTACACATAGTATATTTTATGCACCGTTATATGTTGCTATTAATAATGGATATTTTGAGCAAGAGGGATTAAAAGTTGAACTGACAAACGGCGGTGGGGCTGATAAATCTATGACAGCAATATTATCTGGTGATGCTGATATAGGTTTAATGGGACCAGAAGCTGCAATTTATGTAACATCAGGTGGTGCTCAAGATAAGCCAGTTGTATTTGGACAATTAACAAAAAGAGATGGCTCGTTTATTGTTTCAAAAACTGCATATGAAAATTTCTCATTAAATGATTTGGTTGGAAAGGAAATAATTGGAGGAAGAAAGGGAGGCGTACCTGCAATGACGCTTGAATATGCAATAAAGCAAGCAGGTTTGGAAATTGGCACACAAGCAAATCAAGTGAATTTAAGAACAGATGTTGCCTTTGATTTAACTGCAAGTGTATTTGATTCAACCGACGCAGAATTTTGTACATTGTTTGAACCAACAGCAAGTGAATTATGTGAAGAAAAGGGATATCACATTGTTGCCTCTGTTGGCGAATTAAGTGGAGAAGTCCCATACACTGCTTTTATTGCAAAAAGAGGATATATTGATGATAATCCATTAACTGTTGAACGATTTTTAAGAGCCGTATATAGAGGATATAGATTTTTATTAAACGCAAGCGTTGACGAAATAGCTGAAAGTTTAAAGCCATCTTTTCAAGGATTTTCAAATGAAAATATTATTGTTTCAATCCAAAGTTATATTAATTGTGACGCTTGGGTAAGCAATCCTGCAATGACTGAAACGGCATTTGATAAATTGCAAAGTATAATTATAGCCGCAGGCGAATTAGAAGAAAAGGTGGAATTTGAAAGCGTTGTTGATAATACAATAGCCAAAAAAGTTGTAAACTACTTCATTTAGTGAATTCATAAAAAAAACAGCTTGTAAAAGCTGTTTTTTTTAACATTTTTTATTTGTTCATAGTACAATGATTTGAGGAGGAAAAGTGAAAAATGGACGATTATTTGCAAATTAAAAATGTTTCACTTTCATACCATACCAAAGATAAAGAAGTTCTTGCCCTAGATGGAATTAATTTTTCTGTAAAAAAAAATGAATATTTGTCTATAGTAGGACCTAGTGGTTGCGGAAAAACAACAATATTGTCATTAATTGCAGGATTGTTAAAACCAAGCACGGGTGAAGTTTTGTTAGAAAATGAACCAATAAAAAATAAAAATTTAATTGGATATATGTTTCAACGAGATCATTTGTTCGAGTGGAGAACAATATATAAAAATGTAATTTTGGGCTTAGAATTAAATAAAAAAACAAAAGACAAAGAAAGTTTGGAAAGGGTAGATGATTTATTAAAAAAATATGGGCTTTATGAATTTAAAAACAGTTATCCATATCAACTTTCAGGTGGAATGAGACAACGAGCAGCATTAATTAGAACGCTTGCTTTACAGCCCAAAATACTATTATTAGATGAACCATTTTCTGCACTTGACTATCAAACTAAATTAAGCGTGTGCGACGATGTCCATCAAATCATCACAAATGAAAAACAGACAGTTATTGCAGTTACACACGACATAAGTGAAGCGATATCAATGTCGGATAGAATTGTTGTGTTAAGCAATCGACCATCTAAAGTTAAATATATTCAAGATATTAATTTACAAGATATAAAAACTCCCTTAAAAAGAAGAGAAAGTACTTTGTTTCCTAAATATTTTGATGTAATATGGAAGGAGTTATCAAATGAAAAAAAAGAGGAAGTTAAATAATTATTCAATTGAACATAAAAAATATTTAAAAAAAATAAAAATAGATAAAACAACAACAAAAATAGCCCAAATTGTTATTTTTGTTGCAATAGTATGTCTTTGGGAATTACTTACTGCAACTAAAATATTAGATCCATTTTTTCTAAGCTCTCCTTCTCGAATTTTTTCAACATTAGTTGAAACATTTAAAAATGGTAATATGCTATATCATATAGGTGTAACATTATACGAAACAATTGTTGGTTTTGCCTTGGCTACATTCATAGGTACATTCATTGCTATTTTATTGTGGTGGAGCAATAAACTAAGAGATATTTTAGACCCTTATATTGTTGTGTTAAACGCTTTGCCTAAAATTGCACTAGGCCCAGTTATTATAATTTGGGTTGGCGCTGGTACTTCAGCAATTATAACAATGTGTATATTAATTTGCATCGTGATTACAACATTGAGCATGCTTTCTGCATTCTTGTCTTGCGATAAAGATAAAATAGCTCTTATGCAATCTATGGGTGCAAAAAAAATACAAATATTATTTAAATTAATTATTCCTAACTCTTTTGCAGAATTTGTTTCTGTTTTAAAAATAAATGTAGGTATGAGTTGGGTTGGAACTATAATGGGCGAATATCTAGTAAGTAAGGCTGGGCTTGGATATTTAATTGTTTATGGCGGTCAAGTGTTTAAACTAGATTTAGTTATGGCTTCTACTGTTGTTTTGTGTTTTTTGGCTTGCCTTATGTATATCTTGGTTGGAATCTTGGAAAGAAAGGTTAGAAGACATTAAATAGTAAATTAAATAAAATCCTAATATTCCTATTACAGGATATAAATACACAACAAAATAATTAAAAGATATAAAGGATAAACAAGCGCAGATTATAGTAGGAATTATTGCATTAAGCAACTTGCTTTTGAAATTAAAAAAAGTTTTTAAAGTTAATAATGTTGAAATTAATGTTGTAAAAATTGCAAATTGTAAAACTATTAAATACACAGCATATAAAACACTGCTAGTTTTTGATAAATCAAGCAAAGGCATGTTGGAATTAATAATATTAATATTGCATAGTTCAGTAAAAATTACTACTGTCATAATTAAACAAAGGATTAAAGCTGTCGCAAAACTTATTTGTTTGCACTGATGTTTGTTAAGTCCATATGAAGATTTTGCAACAACAAAATAAGATAAAAAAATATTTCTGCAAACATAAGTTATGACATTGTAAGGAAGTAAAATTATATTTGAAAGTAAAACATTTGATGGGCTGTTTAAATTTATCAAGCAAACTATTATCATTAAAAATAAAATAAAAGGAACAATTATCGTGCACATGTTTTTTATAAAGTGTAAATCTTTATAAATGGCTATGCACGATATTATTATTATAATTAGAATTGTAGCAAAGTGAAGCAAAGAATATGGTTTTATATTAAAAGATGTATTAATTGCACTAATCATTGTTGAAGATAAAATAATAAAAGAAATAAAAGTGAATATTTTTATTATTTTATTATTTTTTTTAAATATAATTAAATTTAAATCGTCAACATTGTTTATTTTTTTATTTATTCCAATTAATAATAATTTATTAATAAAATAATATAATAAAAAAAATATGGGCAAAATAAAAATAAAAGAATAATATCCAAAAATAGAAAAAAATGAACTAATTTCTTTTCCTGATACGAAACCAGCACCAATTATTGTTCCAATTATAAGCAATACAATTTTAAATTGTTTCATAATACATTTTATTAATGCTTTTAAAAAAATATAATAAAAATTTATATATTATATAAAATATAAATATGAATTCAAAAGTTGTTTCAATTATTTTTTTAATATTATTTTGTTCTATGGGTTTGTCTTGCGTATTGCCATATCCTAATTTTTATAGTTCAAACTATGTTTCAGCAAATGACCAACAAATTATTAATGATAAAAAAGAAGAAGAAACATTAATTGTTGATTCGCCTTATGACAAAGTAGAGGTTTTGTCATTCGATTGGTTTGATTTTATGGATGTTCATTTTAAAAAATATACCACTGTTAGAGTAATTGATATTAAATCTCAAAGGGAATATTTTGTTCAGAGATTGGGTGGTTATAATCACGCAGACGTCCAAACTATAGATAAAGAAAATACCAAAATTTTTAAGGAGATATATGGCGGGGAATGGTCATGGGTACGAAGACCAGTATGGGTTGAAATTGACGGACAATTTTTTGCTGGTTCAACAAACGGTATGCCTCACGGATTTTCTTTAATTGACAATGGAGAAGGTGGTCATACTTGTATACATTTTTTAAATAGTAAAACTCATGGGACTAAGAGGGTGGACGAGGCACATCAAGAGTGCGTTGATTATGCATATAAAAATAAGGCACTCTTAATTGAGTACCTTAAAAATCAAACGCAAATGAAATAACTAGGCGATATCTCTTCTTTTAAATATAAAATGTGATATTATGTTGAATATAACAATCAACGAACACAAAACTATAGCGCTTGTCAAAAAGTTTGCATCTGGAAGAATATTCATTTTTAACAATCCAAATTGGCTGTTTCCAAAAAATTTGAATAAATCAAAATGTCCAAAAGGCGTATAGTTTAACCATGCACTTGA
Organism: uncultured Clostridia bacterium; assembly: GCA_944381225.1. Lineage (GTDB taxonomy): Bacteria > Bacillota > Clostridia > Christensenellales > UBA1242 > UBA5893. Next base: position 11,095 of record CALWKJ010000006.1, read on the forward strand.
AACTGTTCCACATAAAATAATTTGAGCTCCATAGAACACAGATGACACAAAAACTGAAAGCGCATTTGATTTAAAAACTAAACACAACAACATTGCAAGGGAAATGTAAAATAACAAGTTTAATATTAAAGAAAATAAATATAAAAATAGTAACAAAATTGGGCTTATTGAAATAACTGTTGAGGAATTAAATACAACTAAACAATTTTTAAAAGTTACTCCATATGAAATCGCTCCCACAACAAATGAGCATATCATTGAAATCAGTATCAACATTACTCCAAACATTAAGCAAGAAATATATTTTCCAGCAAATAGTTTATCACGAGTGTATGGTCTTATTGCAATCATTTTCATGGTTCCAGCATATTGGTCTCCAGCAATTGAACTGCATGCGTAAAAAATTGTAAAAATTATTATTAATATTATTAAAATTTGCATTGTATAAACAGTGTAGTCATAAGAATTTGTAGTATACGATGATGATGAATTAAAATTAAATGAAGATAAATAGTTATAATCAAAAATTTCATTTTTAATTAAATATTCATTAATTTTTATTTCTTCATTTAACTTGTACTTATAAACTTGGGAATATCCAATAAGTCCTTCAATTTGTGTGTCTTTAACATCTTTTATCCTAAGCAGCATAAATTTATTAGACATGACAGTTTGATTCATCTGAGCAAAGGATTGATAATTGGCTATATACTCATTTATAATATCTTTGTCATTTTGCTCCACACTTAAGCTTTTTTGATTATTAAATTGTTCGATTTTAGCGAAATACGTATTTTGCAATTTTTGTTTTGCTTGGTTGTAATATGTTTCAATTATTTCATTGTAATCTTCTTCATTTATGCTAAAACTTTTTAATTTTGAAACTATTTTCAACTCCAAATTAATATTGTATTTAGATGATATTGTATTTCCCAAATTAATAAATGCAACTCTGTCATACTGATTGTTTAAGCTATTAGCACTTGGCAAAGCATTGTACAATTTAGTTAAACTGTTGTACATTAAATCAAAATCCGACTCATAAAAGTAAAAGTTTAAGGTTTGATTTTGAATTTGGGCAAGATAGCTTGTAAGGCCACTGATTTCGCTTTTTAAGTTTTCAAAAACATCAATAGTATCTTGTTTATTTATTAAAAATTCCTTGTCTGTATATGTTGATATTTTTAACACTTCGTCTTGAATTAATCCCTTTGCTCCATCTTGTTCGTTAGGGAAGTATTTTTTTAAAGCCACGGTTTTGTCTGTTAAGGTTTCTAGTTTGTTTTGTTTTATATCTTCATATTGGCTTTGAATTTGCAAAAATTGATTTTCCAAATTATTATCAATTACATACTTATTCAATTTATTTTTGTTAATTTCAATAAATTGCTCATAAATTTCGCCAACTGTTTTTGCTTCATAACTTAATTTGGTAGATTTTACATTAGGGCTATATAATAAACTTGTTAAAACAAGAGTGCCAACAAGAAGGGCAGTTAATATAAATATAGATGGCCTATAAAAAATTTTATTAAATTCTGCTTTTGCAAGCCTTAATATTTTTTTCATTATTTCTCCCATTTATCGCTTTGATTTCGTTTAATTTATAGAAGTGTCAGTTTTGTTTTTATTAATAATATTTAAAAATACATCTTCCAATGAATAATCAACTTCGCCAGCTGCATAAATTAATATTTTTCTTTTTGTCAATTCAACAATCATTTGAGAAAGTAGCAGGGTGTTATCTGCGTCAATGTAAACATTATTGCCTTGAATTTTGATTTTGCAATTAAATTTTTGCATTAATATTTTGCCAGCCAAGTTTGGCGCATTGCATTTAATATACTGCTTTCCAATTATTGAATAATTCTTTTTTATTTCTTCCAATGTTTGAATTTGCAAAATTTTGCCTTTGTCAATTATTGCAATCATGTCACACAGATTTTCCATTTCGCTTAAAATATGACTAGATATCAAAATTGCAATACCTTCTTTATGCGCTAGTGTTTTTAGCATCATTCTAAATTCTCTTATACCATTTGCATCTAAACCGTTTGTTGGCTCATCCAAAATTAACAATTTTGGATTGTTCAAAAGTGCTTGAGCAACACCAAGACGCTGTTTCATACCCAATGAATAATTTGAAACCTTATCGTTTATTCTGTTAGATAATCCAACTAAAGATGACACTTCATTTATTCTATGAATTGAAATATTACCAGATAATTTTGCAAAATATTTTAGGTTGTTGTATCCAGACATATAATTGTAAAAATTTGGAATCTCAATCATTGCGCCTACGTTTTTTATTGCATTTTCAAATCCTGTTTTAATTGAGTGTCCACAAATAAAAACATCGCCACTTGTAATTCTTGCAAGCCCAGTAATCATTTTTATTGTTGTGCTTTTTCCTGCTCCGTTTGCACCTAAAAATCCAATTATTTGACCTTTAAAAACATTTAAAGAAATGTTATTAACTGCAATCCTATCTCCATATTTTTTTGTTAAATTTTTAATAAACAAAACTGGCTTATTTTTTTGCTTTTCATTTTTGTTTATTAATGGTGAAATAACACTAGAATTTATATTTTTTGTAGACTGATTTTCTACAAAATTTATGTTACTATTCATTTTATTCTTTTCGCCGTTAAAACCTGTAAAAGAATTTACAGTGTATTTTTGATTTGAATTTGTTTCATTACTATTTTTACTCACATTTGTTCTCCATTATTCATCAGTGTCGATTAATGTTTCGTAAGCATTTTCATAAATTAAATGTGCTTTTTCTTTCCAAATATTAATTGCTCTTAAAGCACTTTGCCTTGACGGTGCTTTTATTTTTAATTCAAACATTGGTTCATCAATTAAAGCCGATCTAATTTTCAAACAAACTGTATAACTTCCATCACTATTTCTATCAATCGTACCAACGTACTCTTGGGACCTTTTAAATGCAATTCTGTTTTCTTTAACATATTCTGCAATTTGCTCTCTTAAATCTTGATTGATTCGTTGATAAAAGTGAGATAAACAATTTCTTCCAGTATAGGTAATAGTGTAACGATCTTCTTCACTATGACCATTTGTTTTGTATATAAATCCAGTATCCACCAAATTGTATATAATTTCTTTGCAATCCATATAATTTTTTATCCAATTATTTTTTCCATAGCAGATATCTATAATAGATTGTTCAGTTAAAGGTATTTCTATTTTCTCCAAAACAAATAAAACAATCAGTTTGTTTATCGTTGAATCTTGTTCTCGAAAATCCATTTTTTTCTCCATTTATTATTTTATCACACAACTTGTTAATAGTCAAATAACAAAATTTATAATTTACTTTTAATTAATAAAATTTTATGATAATATAGGTATGTGTTGAACAAAGGAGAAAATATGCTGAGTGATAAAGCTTTAAAAGATATAAGAGCGTGCTTGTCAAGTTGTGATGAACTTATCAATGGCAGATTTATTTTTGCAGAAAATATAATAGCAAAAATTTTGCAAAATATTAGTGATTCGCCAGAGATTTATGCTCTTATAGCCGAGTGTATGAAAAATTTTAATTTTGACAAAGAATTTAACCGAGCAAAAGTAAAATTGCCAACAAAAGATGGATATTTTGTTGTTCCAGAAAGTAAGTCGATAATATTGCCTTTGGTGTTTTGCATATTGGTGGATATTAGAGATAAAAAAATAAATTTTCATGAATTTTTAAAAAATTATTTTATGAGTGAGAATTTAAGTGAATTTGAAAATTTTTCACAAACTTTAATTGTTCCATTTAAAAATGCAATTATGTACTGTTTTGATTTAGAAGAACAAAATAATGGGCAAAATGAAAAGCAAATTAATGCTGAAAAGTTTGATATTTTTGCAAAATCAAATGTTCAGGCAAACGATACGACCAAACAAGATGATGAAAATGGCAAAAAACAAGAAATAGAAAAAATAAATGAAAATAATTTTAATCAAAAAGTTGCATGGTTTACTAAAGGTGTTGAAGTGATTGCAAAACAAATGATTGATGAATTGCAGTCAGATAAAAAGTTAAATAACATTTTAAAAAGTGATGCTATTTATTTATTAAATGCAATATTAAATTGCTGTGAAACAAATGACACAAATAATCTAAGTGCTTATATAGTTGCTGTAGATTATGTATTTAAACCTATTAAATCTTTAAAATTTTTAACTAAAGAACTAAAGTCAAAACTAATTGAATTTTATAATGAAAATTAAAAAAATATTAAGCAAAGTAAAACACAAAATAATGTTGATAAAATCATGTGTGTAAATTTTTGTTTAATAAAAAATTTATATGTTACAATGTTTTTCAAAAAAGCCATTGCTTGTAAAATTGTTGATATTCCGCCAAAAGAGATTACGGCAGAGGATAAGATTGTTTTATATGAAAGGCTTAAATTTAAATTGCTTACAGAAAGACAGCCTTTTGTAATTTCAAAAAAACCGTCTATCATAGAAGTTGTAATCTCTTGAGGGATGCCAATTTTTGAAAGCAAAGTTATTAGTGGATAAAATAAATTTAAACTGTTTGCAATTTCTATAACGATAAATGCAATTACCATGATGCCACCAATAAGCAAAATAGAGAAAATAGAATCTGTTACGCAAGAAGATAGAGTTGTGTCAACATTTTTAAATTTGTTTTGAGTGTTGATATTTGCATTTTCGCTTTTTATGTTTCTATAAATAATACCATTACATATTGCACCTAAAATATGAGAAAAGTATATTATGTATGCAGATTTTATTGAGATTAACATTCCAATGCCAACGCTGCCTATTATAAACATTGGGCCAGAATTTGATGTAAATGTTATGCATTTTTTTGCTTCGGCTTGAGATATGTATTTCTGATTATATAAGTCTGCGCATAACTTACTTCCAACAGGATAACCAGTAAGTATGCTCATAAAAAAAACATATGCGCTTATTGGTGGGGCTTTATATAACTTATAAGTTATTTTTTTAAAGCATGTGGAAATATTTTCTACGTATCCCAATGATGTTAATATTTTTGTAAAAACAAAAAATGGGAACAAACTTGGTAGTAATATTTTGTACCAAATTTGAATTGCATCCAGTGATATAAGCATATATTTTTGAGGGAAAATGATTAAAAAAGCTAAAATAAGTAATATAATTAAAGAAAGCATTATATTTTTTTTAAATATTTTTTTTGACAAATGTTGCATTATATTGTACTATATGAAAATAGTTACTGTGGTATGAAGGGGTTAAGATGAAATTTTTAAAAAAATTAATTGTTATGGCAAAAAAAAATAAAAAAAATATAGTTTTTCCCGAGGCCTCATTTAGTGATAGAATCATAAAGGCTGTTTTATATTTGAAAAAACATAAAACAGTTAACCCTATACTAATCGGAGATGAAAGTTCGCTTTTTTTGAGGAATAAAAGGCTTAAAAATTTTACAATTATAAATCCAAAAACATTTTCTCATACAAAAGAATTGGCTAATAAATTATATGAAATTAGAGCGTCAAAAGGCATGACATTTCAACAGGCAGAAGAAACAATAATGGATCCGTTTTATTTCGCCACAATGATGGTCGAAGCTGGCTATGCAGATGGAATGGTAGGAGGAGCAGAAGTTTCAACGGCAAAAAATTTAAGACCGGCTTTACAAATATTAAAAAATGATGTTGATAATTTTGTAAATTCATATACAATTATAGTTGGAAAAAATACTTTAACTGACAACCCGTTTTTTATGGCAGACTGTGGATTGGTTGAAAACCCATCTTCAAAACAACTTTCTATTATAGCAAAAAGAGTTTGTGAGCAAATGAAAAAATTTACTCTATTAAATCCAAAGGTGGCTTTTTTGTCATATTCAACATATGGAAGTGCTGAAAGTGAGAATACAGCAAAAATGGCTGAAGCACAGAATGAATTTTCATCTTTGTGTCCAGATGTTCCAAGTCAGGGTGAGATACAGTTAGATGCGGCTCTAATTAAAAATGTCGCACAAATAAAATTGGGAGAAAAGGCAAAATATTATGGTGGGGCAAATGTATTAATTTTTCCAAATTTAGATTCTGCAAATATCTGCTATAAGGCTATTTCATACTTTGGAAAATTATACGCTATTGGTCCTATTACGGTTGGATTAAAAAAACCTGTGAATGATTTATCTAGAGGTGCAACAGTAAAAGACATAATATATTTAACGGCGATTACAGCTTTGCAGTGTAAATAGCAAATAATAAAATACAAAAAATTAAGAAGGAGAAAAAATGAAAGTATTAGTAGTTAATGCTGGAAGCAGTTCACTAAAATATCAATTATTTGATATGAACGGCGAAAAAGTTCTAGCAAAGGGAAATTGTGAAAAAATAGGAGCCAAAGATTCTTTTGTGAGTTACAAAGCAAATGGCAAAGAAAAGATAATAAATGTTTTTATGCCAACTCATAAAGAAGCTATGCAACAAGTAATAAAAGTTTTAACTGACAGTGAGTGTGGAGTATTAAAATCATTAGATGAAGTTGAAGCTTTTGGACATAGAGTTTTACATGGTGGAGAAATATATAAGGACTCCGTAGTTGTAGATGATGAAGTATTGAAAAATTTGGAATTATTAAAGCCACTTGGTCCACTTCATATGCCGGCAAACATTGCTGGAATAAAATCATGCATGCAAATATGCAAAAATAAACCAAATGTCGCTGTATTTGATACGGCATTTCATCAAACTATGCCAGAATATGCATATTTATACGGATTGCCATATGACGCATATAAAAATTGGAAAGTCCGAAAATATGGCTTTCATGGCACTTCTCACAAATATGTTTCAAATGAACTTGCAAAAGTTATGAACAAACCAATTGAAGAACTAAAATTAATTACAATACATCTTGGAAATGGTTCAAGCGTTTGCGCTGTTAAAAATGGGAAAAGCATAGATACGTCGATGGGCTTTACTCCACTTGAAGGACTTATAATGGGAACAAGATGTGGAGATGTTGATGCTTCTGTTTTGGAATATATAGCAGATAAAACTGGTTGGGATATACATGAAATAACAAATTACTTGAATAAAAAAAGTGGAGTTTTAGGCATAAACGGAGTTTCTGGCGACATGAGAGACAACAATGACCAAATAGAAAAAGGTAACACAAGGGCAAAATTGGTTATTGATATGCTTTCTTATAGAATTAAAAAATTTATAGGTGCATATGCTGCTGCAATGGGAGGACTTGATGGGATAGCGTTTACTGGTGGTGTTGGCGAAAATCAAGAAGATGTTAGAGATTATTCAACGGAAGGTTTACAATTTTTGGGAATTGAGTTGGATAAAGATAAAAATTACCATTTGCCAAGAGGAACTATTGAAGAAATATCTTCTAAAAATTCCAAAGTTAAAGTGTATAGAATACCAACAAACGAAGAACTTGTTATAGCTAGAGATTGTGTTCGACTTTGTAAATAATAAAAAAATTGTTGACAACAAATGTAAATATATATATACTAAACAAGGTTAAAAATACTGTCTTTATGGCATGTTAAATATAGGAGGAAAAGATGGCAGTCCCAAAATGTAAAGTATCTAAAGCAAGAAGAAATACAAGAAATTCAGCTAATTTTAAATCATCTACTGCAACTTTAGTTGAGTGCCCTGAATGCCACGCATTAAAACAATCTCATAAAGTATGTTTAAAATGTGGTTATTACGATGGGAAAAAAGTTTTAGAAACAGAGAAAAAATCAAAAAAAGATTAATTAAATATTGTTTTAAAAACCTTATCATTAATGATAAGGTTTTTAGTTAATAAATAGTTTTAAGAATTTATAAAAATGTATAATTTTTTATTTTTGTATATGAAAAATATTAAGGAGCAAAAAAGGATTTATTATTCACTTTAGTAAGTGAACCGGCTAACACACAAACAACATCGATAGAATTAAATAGTTGGGGATATTTTTTAATAGGCGTAATAGTTGGGGCTATTTTAACGGTTCTTTTAGTTTTAATAAGAAACAAAGTTAAAGACAAAAAGAGTAAAGAAGAAGATGATGATTAAACTAAAAGCGATATATCTTTTTTAAAAAAATTTTGTTATACATATATATTTAAAATTTTATATTTTATTAGCAAGTTAGTTTATGCTTGCTTTTTTTGTATTAGTTTAGTATACTTATGTAGTTTAAACATTATTTTATCATAAATTTAATATATGGAGAAAAATATGAAAGTAGTAATCGATGCTTTTGGTGGTGATAATGCTCCACAATGCATTATTGACGGAACTATAATGGCTTTAAATAAGTTTAGTGACTTGAATATTGTGCTTACTGGCGACAAAGACATACTAAATGAAAAATTAAACAAGCTTGATTATGATATTAACCGGTTAGAAATTATAGATGCGAAAGAAATTATAACAAATGATGATATCCCAACCGATGCCATAAGACACAAAAAAAACTCATCTCTTGTTGTTGCGTTAGATTATTTAAAAAACAATGAAGATTGCATTGGCTTAATTAGTGCCGGCTCAACAGGAGCAGTTTTGACGGGTGGTTTTTTAAAAATTGGAAGAATGAAAGGTGTTTCTAGACCTGCTCTTGCTCCATTATTTCCAACCCAAACTGGAGGACAAGTAGTTTTGATAGATTGTGGTGCGAATGTTGATTGTAAACCAATCAATTTGTGCCATTTTGCACTTATGGGTGCAGAATATTTTAAAACGATGTTTAATGTTGACAATCCAAGAGTGGCTTTGCTTTCTAATGGAACAGAGGATAAAAAGGGGAATGAATTAGTGAAACAAACATTTCCTCTTTTAAAAAAATTGCCTATAAATTTTGTAGGTAACATGGAAGCCAGATATTTTATGACAGGTCAATACGATGTGGTAGTTGCAGATGGATTTGCGGGCAATGTTTTGCTAAAAGCTGTTGAAGGTTCAGTTAAATTCACAACAGGCGTTATTAAATCGGCAATGATGAGTTCTTTAAAGAGCAAAATAGGAGCTTTGCTTTGCAAAAATTCATTAAAAAAAGTTAAAGATAAACTAGATTACAATAAGTATGGGGGTTCGTTTTTTGTTGGATGCAAAAAAACAATAATAAAATCTCATGGTTCTAGTAAAGACGTAACAATTTTTGCAGCAATCGAACAAATTTTAAAACTAGAAAAAAATAAAGTTAACGAAAAAATCATGCAAAAAATTGAATCGTTGGAAACTTTAGATTTTGGAGATGTAAATGATTAAGGTTGGAGATTATCAATTTAAAAATGAGCAATTTATAGTAACTGCCCTTACACATTCTTCATATAGTTCAAACAATTATGAACGTTTGGAATTTTTGGGAGATAGTATTCTTGATTTTTTAGTTGCCAAACATTTTTTTGAAGAAACAAAATTAAATGAAGGAATTTTAACAAAAATGCGTTCGCACTTTGTTTCTGAAGATAATTTGTGCAGAGTTTTTGATAACTTAAAATTAAATAATTTAGTAAAACTGGGAAAAAGTTGCAAACAACTTACAAAATCTATAAAATGCGACGTTATAGAAGCTGTAATAGCTGCTATTTATTTAGATTCAAATCTTCTTACATGTGAAGCGTTTATTAATAAAAATATATTTTTAGACAATATAAATGAATTGGAATTGTTGGACAACAAATCAAAACTGCAGGAGATTGCACAAAGCAAAAAGCAAGTTGTTTCTTACAAGCTTTTAAAGCAAACAGGACAATCTCACGACCCTACCTTTATTGTTGAAGCTAGTGTTGGACAATTAAAAGCCACTGCTCAAAGTGGCAACAAACAATTAGCAGAACAAATGGCTGCTAAAAAGTTACTTGAATTGATAATCAAGGAGAAAATTTAATGAATTTTAACAAAATTGAGCTATCTGGTTTTAAATCTTTTGCTGATAGAACTGAAATTAAATTTGATAATGGAATAACTGCCATTGTTGGCCCAAATGGCTGTGGTAAAAGCAATGTTTCTGATGCCATAAGATGGGTTTTAGGCGAACAAAGCAGTAAACTTTTGCGTGGAACAAGCATGCAAGATGTAATTTTTAATGGAACAGAAAAAAGAAAAAGTTTGTCGTATTGTGAAGTGACACTTATATTTAATAATACAGACAGATATTTTAATTACGATAATGATGAAATAGCAATAACAAGAAAACTATATAGAAGTGGAGAAAGTGCCTATTTAATTAATAGAACGCCAGTAAGGCTAAAAGACATTGTAAATTTACTTTACGATTCTGGAATTGGCAGAGATGGATATTCAATAATTGGACAAGGCAAGGTTGAAGAAATTATTTCTTCAAAGCCAGAAAATAGGCGTACAATTTTTGAAGATGCAGCTGGGATAGCTAAATTTAAATCGAGAAAAGTTGACGCAGAAAGAAAATTGGAAAGAACAAGGGAAAATTTGCAACGCGCAAATGATATATTGGCAGAATTAGAAAGACAGATGGGGCCGTTAAAGAAACAGGCAGAAAATGCAAAATTGTGGCTTGAATACAGAAATCGTTTACAGGACTTAGAAGTTAATGCATACGTTTTTAAATACAATAATGCAAATACGGTTAAACAGCAAATAAATAATAAGTTAAATTCAATTTGTGATGAAATTGCAAATCGTCAGCAAGAACTGGCTATTACATCAAACAAATACGATGATTCAATGGCAAAAGTTGGCAACATAGACACAATTATAGCCGAATCTCATGAAGAGATATTAAATTTGACAGTTGAAATAGAAAAACAATCTGGAGAAGCTAATGTTATTCGCGAAAGAATTGCGAATATGACAGAAACAAAGTCAAAAATATCATTAGATTTGTTAAACAATAAAAATTTAATAGAGAAAAATAGTGCAGAATTAAATTTTAAAAAACAAAAGTATGATGAAACTGTTGATAATTTGCACAAATTGAATTTGGCATACGATGAAATGTCAAATGAATATTTAGCGATAATAGATGAACTAAGTTTGCATGAAGACCAAACTCAAGATTCTCAACAAAAAATGTTTGATGCAATAAATAAGTTGACAGACATTAAAGCAAATTTTAGCAAATATCAAGCTGAAAGAGAAATGCTTTTAAATAGCGTTAGTGAAATTGAACAACGATTAAAAAACATAAATGTTACAATAAAAGACAAGCAACAAACAAAACAAAAGTTGCTTGAAATAGCAAAAAAATTAGAAGAAGAAAAATTACAATCGCAAGAAAACTTAAACAGTGCAAAACTTAAACAAGATAGCCTTACCTTAAAAATAAAAGAAACTCAAGAAGAGCGTTATAGAACAAATTCAAAAATTCAAGTGTATGAAAATAGGAAAAGTATGCTTGAAGAAATGCAAAAAGAATATGACGGATATCAATATGCAGTTAAAAAACTTTTAAAAGAAAGTGAAAGAAATCAAACAATAAAAAATAAAATGTTGGGAGTTTTGGCATCACTAATAAATGTTCCAGAAAAATATGAAACAGCAATAGAAATTGCTTTGGGAAATGCCGTGCAAAACATTGTTACATATGATGAACAAAATGCAAAAGATTTAATATACTTTCTTAAAACAAATCAATTTGGAAGAGCTACATTCTTGCCTATAACTAAGATTAAACCAAAATCAATGTTGCAAGAGGATAAAAAAGCACTGCTTTATGAGGGTTGTTATGGAATAGCAAGTGATTTAATTTCTTGTAAAAGTGAAATAAAAGATATAATTTCAAACCTTTTGGGAATGACAATTATTGTTGATAATTTGGACAATGCTATAAACATTTCTAACAGTACTAAATTATCATATAAAATTGTTACACTTGACGGAGATGTAATAAATCCACAAGGCTCGATGACTGGTGGTTCAAAGAAAAATGAGATTGCAAATTTAATTAGCAGGGACAGGGAAATAAATACATTAACTCAAGAATTGGACAAACTAAAACGGGATTTTAACGACAAGACAACATCCATTAGCAATATGCAAAAAGAACTTGATTCATTAAAATTTAACATGAATAAATTATTCGATTTAAAAAATGGTGCAGAAATAAATTATGCAAAAGAAAGCGAAAAGTTAAATGCATTTGAAACAAGTTTAGATGAAATTATAGAAGAAAAAACCCAATTAGAAACACAAAAAAATAACACCTTAATAAAAGTTAATGTTATAACAAAAGAATTGGAAAGTATTGATGAGCTGGAAAACATGGCAATGCAGAATAAAACAAGTGCCAACAAGTTCATCGAAGAGCGACAACAAAAATTTGTCCAGTTAAAAGAAAAAAGTGATGAGTTAAATGAACAAATTACGAAAGTAAAAGTAGAAATAGCTTCGTTAGAAGCTCAAAAAACATCTTTTGAGC
>CALWKJ010000007.1 GCA_944381225.1 uncultured Clostridia bacterium
TACTACAAATGTAACAGTTTATGCGTACTATGTACAAGACCAAATTGTTGTTGAAAAATATGACATAACTTTTATGGCAGATGAACAAGTTGTTGAGACAATAAAAACTGCAGGAAACGAGTTAATAAGTTTGCCAACAGCGCCAGTAAAGCAAGGCTACACATTTAAAGGCTGGTATTTTGACAATGGAACATGGACGCAAAAACTAGAAGAAAATACATATGAAAACGTAGAACTTACTACAAATGTAACAGTTTATGGGTACTATGAACAAGATGTTATTTTAAGTGTTGAATATATTTTAGACGGCAATGGTGAAATAATTCAAGTAAACAATATTGAAGAAGTTACTACTTTAATTATACCAAATAAGATAAACGAAGAAACTGTTAAAAGTTTAAAAAACAATTTATTTAAGGATAATACAACATTAAAGCATGTTGAATTGCCTGACACTATTACCGATTTAGGTCAAACTACATTTAAAAATTGTACGAATCTAAGTTACGTTAAATTACCTTCAAACATTAAAGTTTTGTATGAATATACCTTTGAAAATTGCACTGCTTTAAAATCCATTACGCTTCCAAATACTTTAGTAGAAATTAGAAGCGATTGTTTTAGGAATAGCGGGCTAGAATTAATAAATTTTCCTGATTCACTAACTGATATTTGGCAATACACATTTGCATATTGTGAAAATTTATCACAGGTTAATTTAAATAAAATTGAATATATTGGGGATATGTCATTTCAACATCGCACAAATTTAATGTCTATAGAAATTCCTGCAACATTAAAAGATTTTGGGCAAAATGTTTTTAGTGATTGTTCTTCACTTGAAAATATTGTATTACCAGATGTTAAATTAGATTTATATTATTCTTCGTTTTACAATACAAAATACTTTAACACAGAAAGCAACTGGGAAAATGAAGTTTTATACATTGGTAAACATTTAATAACTGTAAGTAGAGATTTTAATGCAACTTCTTACACTGTTAAAGACGGAACTATTGACATTGCCGAATGTGCATTTTGTATTGCTACAACCAAAACTTTAAAGAGCATAAATATTCCAGATAGCGTGGTTTACATTGGCAGTAAAGCATTTGAATACATGTCAACGCTAAACACTGCGAATTTATCTCAAAATTTAATAGGTATTGGGAAAAAAGCTTTTTTTGGCACTGCGATTTTAGATTCTTCAAGTTCTTATTGGGAAGGAAATTATCTATATTTGGACAATTATCTTATTACTATGAAAGCAACAAATATCAATGCGATAACAATTAAAGAAGGAACAATTGGCATTGCAGATGGTGAACTTCTTAGTTCAACATACGCTTCGGCTGTTACATCAATTTCTTTGCCAAATTCTTTAAAATTTATAGGTTTGCAAAATTTTCAATATATGACACTAGAAAGTATAATTTTGCCAAAAAATTTGCAAATTATTGGAGAAAAAGCGTTTTACTATTGCAGAAGTTTAACAAACGTTGACACATTTAATTGTACAAATTTAACAAAAATATGTTATAGTGCATTTGCAGGTTGTAACATTACAGAGTTTACTATTCCGCAAACTGTAATTTTTGTTGAGGGATATATTTTTAATTTCAATAAAAATATAATTGTAAATTGTCAAATTTCTGAAAAACCAGCAACTTGGGATGATTTATGGTGTAAAGTAAATGGTGGTGGCACAATTCAAATAAATTGGGGAATTAATTAAAAATATTAGGAAAAATCCTAATATTTTTTTATTTTTAATTTTTCATTTGAATTGCTAATTTGCGTTAAAAATAAATATATTTAAATCATAAAATTATTTGTTGACTATAAAGCATTATAATGCTATTCTTTAAAAAGAAAATTTTACAATGGAGAAAATTATGGGATTTTTAAATGGATTATTAAAAGGGCTCGGTTTTGAAGTTGAAAAAAAAGAAAAACCACATATTAAAGAAGAAAAAGAAAGCAAAGCTTATAAAAACGCTGGGCTTGAAATAGATTTAAGCACAATAAAATCTCAGCCACAGATATTTGCTCCAAACACCGAACAAGATGTTCAAAATTTAGTTGACATATTGAAAACAGGTGAAGCTATTACAATAGATTTAAAAAATTTTAGTGATAGTGAATATATTCGGTCATTGGATTTCTTGTCAGGAGCCATTTATACATTAAATGGCAAAATAAAAAAAGTAAGTGAAAAAACATTTTTCTTTTGTCCAAATATAAAAAGGTGATATATTAATAGTATGAAATTTTTTGAAAAACCTAAAATATATAAATTTAGATATGGTATATTAACGGCTAGCGTTTCGTTTGTTGTTTTGTTTTGGGACCAAATTTTAAAATTAATTACAGACGGTTTTGAAATAACAGTAATTAATGGATTTTTTTGGATATCTTCAACACATAACACAGGTGCTGCTTATGGTATTTTTTCGGGACAGACGATAATGCTTATTACAGTTTCAACTATAATGATTTTAATTTTGCTGGTGTATAATTATTTTAAAAGTTCAAAATCAATATTTTATTGTATATCTTTAGGTCTGATACTAGGTGGGGCAATTGGAAATTTATTAGATAGAATTTTTTTGGGTTATGTTAGAGATTTTATTAAGTTTAGTTTTTTCAATTTTAATTTTAATATTGCAGATGCATGTTTAACCATTGGTGTTGTTTTATTTATAGTGTACTTAATCTTTTTTGATAATGTGTTTAAATCAAAAAAAACAAAAGGTGAATAAATGGAAAAGCAACAAATAACAGTAAACAAAAATGGAGAAGGTCAGAGATTGGATGTTTTTTTGTCGTCTATTTTTAATGAATCTACCCGCTCTCATCTTAATAACATGATAAAAAATGGATATGTTTTATTAAATGATAAACTTGTTAAAAGTGGAATTAAGTTAAAAATTGGAGATGTTATTTCTGTTTCAAATTATGAAACTAAAAAGTTAGATTTATCTCCTGAAGACATTGATATTGACATAGTTTATGAAGATGACGATTTGGCTGTAGTAAATAAGCCTCAAGGAATGGTCGTTCATCCAGCGAATGGCAACGAAAATAACACTCTTGTAAACGCACTATTGTTTAGGTTAAAACATTTAAGTTCAATAAATGGTGTTATTAGGCCAGGTATAGTTCACAGAATAGACAAAAATACATCTGGCTTGTTATTGATAGCAAAAAATGACAAATTTCATGTTGAATTGTCTAAACAAATACAGAACAAAACTTGCCACAGGAACTATATTGCTTTGTGTAATGGCAATTTTAAAGATGATAGTGGAACAATTATTACAAACATAGCAAGAAGTAAAAAAGATAGAAAGCAAATGGCAGTGTGTAGTGACAGTGAAGGCAAGAAGGCAATCACGCATTATAATGTAATAAAAAGATACGGAGATTACACTTTGGTTGAATTTTCTTTGGAAACAGGAAGAACTCATCAAATAAGAGTACATGCAAAACATATTGGTCACTGCATAGTTGGCGATGATGTTTATGGAACAAAAAATAAATTTAAATTAAATGGACAGCTCTTGCATGCATATAAAATTGAATTCAAACATCCAACAACTAATAAAAACATGACATTTACTTGTCCGTTGCCAGAATATTTTCAAAAAGTTTTAAATAAGTTAAATAACAATAAAAAATAGTTGCAAATATTGACCTTTTGAAATATAATATAAAACGTAAAAGGAGATAAAAATGAAAAAATTTATGAATATGCTAGCATTCATAGGTTTGTGCTTGGTTGCTTTGGCACTTTTGCTTGCAAAATTATTGGCAGTTTTTGATGTAAGTGCTTCAGCAGTATCTGCAATTCAAATGGTAGGAGAATGCATCGCGTACATAGTGACAATGGTTTACGCTTTTTATTTTGTAAAAAACAAAAGAAAAGTTTGGTGGTGGGTTGCGTATTGTGTATCTGCTGTCGTAGTTGTTCTTTTAATTATTTTAAGATGAGTAATTAAAATTTAAAAGCGCTGTAAAATTTATTGTTTTACAGCGTTTTTTTTGTAAAGTATCATTTAAAACAAATTTTGACAAAAAACAACTGTTTTGAATTTTTTATTTTAGACATATATTAATAGGTGATAATTTATTATAATTTTTGATAAATAAATACACGAGCTTTTTAAAAAATAGTTTGAAAATTTATTTATCTATGATATAATTAATCGTTTTTTTAAAAAGGAGAAATTTTATAATGTACACAGCAAAAAAATCAAATGATGGTAAATACGAAATTACTATTAGTGTTTCAAAACAAGAATGGGAAGAATATGTTAACCATGCTTATGAGGAAAACAAAAATAAATTTAATATTGAAGGTTTTAGAAAAGGCAAAGCTCCTAGAGCAATTATTGAAAAAAATTACGGTTCAACTGTTTTTTACGATGATGCTTTAAATCATTTATTTTCTCATGAATATTCAAATGCTTTGATGAATGAAAAAGATTTGGATCCAGTTGATAATCCAGAAATTAGAATAGATAAATTTGATGAAAATGGAGTAGTGCTTGTTGCGACAGTGCAAAACATGCCAGAAGTTAAATTGGGAGAGTATAAGGGACTTACAATTAAAAAGGCACAAGGCGAAGTTACGCAAGAACAAATTGAAAAAGAGTTGAATCAAGCTAGAGAGAGACAGGCTCGCTATGTAGAAGTAAACAGAGAGGCAAAAGATGGCGACTATGCTGTTATTGATTTTGTTGGATATGTTGATGGCAAAGAGTTTGAAGGTGGCAAAGCAGACAATTATCGTTTAAAATTGGGGTCAAAAACCTTTATAGATGGCTTTGAAGAGCAAGTTGTTGGAATGAAACAAGGTGAACAAAAAGATGTAAATGTAACATTTCCAAAAGAGTATTTTAGCGAACAATTAAAGGGCAAAAATGCAACATTTAAAGTAACATTAAATAAAGTGGAAGAAAAACAGCTTCCTAGTTTAGACGATGAGTTTGCTTCAAATGTATCTGAATTTGAAACCCTTGAAGATTACAAAAAAGACATTAAAAAACATTTGGAAGAAAATTTGCAGGCTAAATTAAAAAGAGAAGATGACAATAATTTAATAGAAACAATAGTCAAGTCTAGCGAAGTAGAAATTCCTGCTGTTATGATTGAAAAACAATTAGACATGTTTGTAGACGATTTTAAAATGCGTTTAAGCTATCAAGGCTATAAACTCGAAGATTATTTAACTCAAACAAACATGACAATGGAACAACTAAGGGATGAAAGGCGCGAACAGGCAAAAGAAGTTGTAAAAACAAGGTTAGTGCTAGAGGCTATTGTAAAAAAAGAAAATTTGACTGTTACCGAAGAAGAATTGGACGCAAAATTAAAAGAAGTAGCAGAAAAATACAATAAAACTTTGGAAGAATACAAGGAGAGTTTGGGAGATAAAAACATAGCTTATTATCAAAACGATATCCTTATGAGCAAGCTTTTAACATTGTTAACACAAAATAACACATTGGCATAATTTTATTTTAAAAGGAGATACTTTATATGCTTATACCTATGGTGGTAGATCAAACAAGCAAAGGAGAAAGGTCATACGATATATATTCAAGGCTACTAGAAGACAGGATTGTTTTTATTTCAGGAGAAATAACCGATGAAATTGCTAACAGCGTTGTTGCTCAATTAATTTATTTGGAAGGAAAAAATCCTGAAAAAGATATTTCGGTTTATATAAATAGTCCTGGTGGGTCGGTAACTGCGGGAATGGCCATTTATGATACCATGAATTATATTAAGTGTGATGTAAGTACCATCTGTGTTGGGTTGGCTGCATCTATGGGCGCTTTTTTACTTGCTAGTGGCACAAAAGGTAAGAGATTTGCTCTTCCAAACAGCGAAATAATGATTCACCAACCACTAGGTGGAGCACAAGGTCAGGCTAGTGATATTCAAATAAGAGCAAAACAAATAATAAAGATAAAGCAAAAGATGAACAAAATTTTAAGCGAAAAGACAGGGCAACCACTTGAAAAAATTGAACAAGACACAGATAGAGATTACTATATGGAAGCAAGCGAAGCTAAAGAATACGGAATAGTTGATAAAATTTTTGTAAAAAGAAATAAAGACGGCGAATAAAGGAGAGAAGATGAAAGATAGCGAAGAAATGGTTTGTTCTTTTTGTGGAAAATCTCAAAGAGTTGCTAAAAAACTTATTGCCAATCCAACTGGCGATTGCTATATTTGTGATGAATGCGTTGAAATTTGCAAAGATATTATTAAAGAAACTTCTGTTGTTGGGCTTGAAGAACATATAGATTTGCCAACTCCACAGCAAATAAAAGAACAATTAGACGAATACATTGTAGGGCAAGATGAAGCAAAAAAAGTTTTGTCTGTTGCAGTTTATAATCATTACAAAAGAATAAATTATAATAGCGAAGAAAAATTAAAGGCTAAAGACGGAAATTTTATAGAGTTGGATAAATCAAACATTTTAATGGTTGGCCCAACGGGTTGTGGCAAAACACTTCTTGCCAAAACTCTTGCAAAAATTTTAAAAGTGCCTTTTGCAACTGCCGATGCAACAACTCTTACACAGGCAGGATATGTTGGTGAAGATGTTGAAAACATTTTGTTAAAATTAATCCAAAATGCTGATTATGATATAAAAAAAGCAGAAAGAGGCATCATTTATGTTGATGAGATAGACAAAATTGCAAAAAAAGGCGAAAATGTTTCAATTACCCGTGATGTTTCTGGAGAAGGTGTACAGCAAGCACTTTTAAAAATAATAGAAAGCACAATAGCTTCAGTTCCTCCACAAGGAGGAAGAAAACACCCTCAACAAGAAAATATTCAAATAGACACAACCAATATTTTATTTATTTGTGGTGGTGCTTTTGTTGGGCTTGATAAGGTTGTAGAAAGTAGAGTTAATCAAACTTCACTGGGATTTAATGCGAAAGTAGAAAAATTTGATGGGCAAACTACTAAATTGATTAAACAACTTCAACCTCATGATTTGATAAAGTATGGACTTATTCCAGAATTTGTTGGAAGACTGCCAGTTGTTGTTGGTTTAAACGATTTAAATGAAGAAGCGCTGATGCAAATAATGACAAAACCTAAAAATGCACTAATAAAACAATATGAAAAATTATTTGATATTGAAAACATCAAACTTGAAATAAAACCAGAAGCAATAAGTGCTGTTGCAAAAAAAGCAATGGAGTTAAAAACAGGAGCTAGAGGACTTAGAACAATTATGGAAGAACACATGCTCGACTTAATGTACAATGCTCCTAATGACACAAATATATCTAAAATTATAATAGGTGAAAAAGTTATTACTGAAAACGCAAAACCTATTGTAATTAAAAATGAAGAAATTAAAACTCAAAATGAAAATAAAAAAGTTGTTAATGAATAAAAATCTTGCATAAAAGCAAGATTTTTATTTTTTAAAATATGTTGCACATAGTGGCATATTTTTTATGCAATTTATTGTAATTCCGTTTGCTTCACAAGTTTGGTCATTTCTAAACAAACAATCTGCACTGCAATGTATACAACCCTTTTTTGACTCTCTGTGAGAGTGATATTTTGGTGGCTGTTCTCCAAATATATGTCTTGAAGTGTCAGGTATGTTTTTTAAATTATCGTTTTTTTTGTAATTTGTGCAATTAATTTTATTCCCAACTAAAATTTGTTTTGCCGTGCATGAAAAACCTTTATTGTAAACGCAACTGCGTTCTCTGCAAATAATGTCCATTTTTTCTCCTAATAAAATATTTATGTCATAATTATTGACTAAATTGTGTTTTTTAAACTACAATAGAACATAAAGAAGTGATAACGCTTATGTTTGCATTTTTAGATTACATTTTACAAAAACTTCTTAAATTAATTCAAACAAGGAGAAATAATGAAAGTTATTTTGTTAAAAGATGTGAAGAATGTTGGTAAAAAAGGCGATGTTGCAAATGTTGCCGATGGATATGCAAAAACCTATTTATTAAAAAATAAACTCGCCTGTGTTGCAAACAATTCCAACATGAATGACAATCAAAATAAAAAAATAGCTCATGATTATCATAAAGAACAAGAATATTTGAAGGCTAAAGAAAAAGCAAAACAAATTGATGGCAAATTAATTAATGTTAAAATTAAATGTGGTGAAAATGGGAAAATTTTTGGAGCAGTTACGGCAAAAGAAATTGCTGATGCTTTTCAAAAACTTAATATAGATGTGGACAAAAGAAAGATTGAATTGAAAGAAACAATAAAATTTGCAGGTAATTACAATTTAAAAGTTAAATTATATGAAGGCGTATATGCAAAATTTGTTGTTGTTGTAACTCCAGAATAATGAGAGTATGTAATTTATCGTCTGGAAGTGATGGGAATGTTACATATTTGGAAACAGATAATGTTAAAGTCCTTGTTGATATTGGGTTGTCATGTGCAGAGGTGTGCAAAAGACTTAAACTTTTAAATGTTGAGCCACAACAAATTGATGCAATTTTGATAACCCATGAACACAATGACCATATAAAAGGCTTAGATGTTTTTGCTTCTAAATATAAAACTAAAGTATTTGTCCACGAAAAAGGTATGGGTGCAGTCTATGCAAAAATGAGAAAACTTCCAGCAAGTCAAATGTACGCTTTTAGCGATTTTGCTTTTACAATAGGTGATTTAACAGTCGACAATGTTGAACTTCCACATGATTCAATACATTGCACTGGCTATGTCTTTTCTTGCAATCAAAAAAAAATTAGTATAATAACAGATTTGGGACATACTACAAGTAAGATTTTAGAAAAAATCGGTGGCAGTTCTTTAGTATATTTAGAATCAAATCACGATGTTCAGATGTTAAAAGAAAATCCAAATTATTCTGCTTCTTTAAAAGTTAGAATACTTGGAAATAAGGGGCATTTGTCAAACATCGATTGTGCTCGAGCAGTGGAATTTTTATGTAAAACTGGTACAAAGCAGATTATGCTTTCACACATTTCTAGACACAATAACACTCAAACATTAGCATATAAAACTGTTTGTGATTATTTAAAAACAAAAGGCATCATTGAAGGAGAAAACATAAAAATATCTGTTACAAGCATTTACCCGAGTCCAATTTTTAAACTAAACTAAACAACTGCAAAGGAGATTAAATGAAAAAAGCAGTTGTTTTTTTGTTTGTGTTAACATTTGTTTTATTTGGTGGTTGTAACCTTATTTCAAACACGGATACATATGTGCAAGAGAATATAGATATGACACCACGTCTAATTTCTCTTTCAACAGAAATGAATACAGTCAGTGTTGTAAAAGAAGTAAAAAGTGCTGTTGTAGGCATAAAAGCCAATATAAATGGTGGATATTCAATTGGCAGTGGAGTGGCAATAGCCGAAGACGGATATATTTTAACAAATCAACATGTTGTCGATGGTGCAAAAAGTTTGGTTGTTTATTTTGCTAATCAAACCCAATCACCAGCAACTGTGATATGGCAAGATAGTTCGCTTGATATTGCAGTAATAAAATCTAATATATCATTACCATATTTAGTTTGCAGTGAAGAAACTTTGGAAGTTGGAGAAGATGTTATTGCTATAGGAACCCCTCTTACTTTAGATTTCAAACATACTGTTACAAAAGGTATTATTTCTGCTTTAAACAGAACTTTGCAATTCGAAAACGCAAACGGCACCATTTCGTACATGCAAAATTTAATTCAACATGATGCAAGCATAAATCCAGGGAACAGTGGAGGTCCAATTATAAATTTAAAAGGAGAAGTTGTTGGAATAAATACACTAAAAGCTAGTGAAGCCGAAGGCATTGGGTTTGCAATACCAATAAGCATTGGGAAAACAGCAATACAAAAGCTATCAACAAACAATTCATGGACACCTTCTTATATGGGAGTTTTTGTTTTAGATAATGATGTTGCAAAATTTCAAGGTGAAAAAATAACTTCATTACAAGGTGTGTTTGTATCAAGCGTAGATGAAAATTCTATTTGTAAAGATTGTTTTATTAAAGGCGACATAATACTTGAGTTAAACAATAAAAAAATAAATTCAGTTTTAGATTTAAGGCTTGCTCTTTTTGGATATAAAAGTGGAGATAGTGTTATAGTAAAAGTTTTAAGAAACGATGAAATAATTGAAATGAGATGCAATATATCGCAGAGATAAAAATCGCTTTTGCGATTTTCTTTTTTTAAACAGTTGAGATTTTTTATTATATATGTATAATATAAATCATGGAAAAAAAAATTAAATACGATAAATACGATGCAGGTGCATGTTTTTTGGCAGCAATAATTTGGCCGTCTGTCGTTGGGTTTGTATATATGATATTAGTAACAATTATTGCCAAATTTTGTGGGAAAAATTATGATGATATATATGCAAACGCAGTGTTTATTTTTTTCTCGCTTTTTATCTCGCCAATCGCATTTAGTAGTTTTTTCTTTTTTTACAATAAAAAAACAAATGTTAATTGGGTGAAAACTTTAAATGTAAAATCCAAATTAAGTGTTTTTAATGTTATTTTATGCGTAATTATTGCCATTATTTGTACTTTTGGTTTTACTGATATTGTAAATTTGTTCAATAAATTGCTACAAACAACAGGGTTTAAATTAAACGATGAATTGCCAATAAAAATTGATAACTTTGGGGTTTTTGTATTGATGTTATTCACTCTTGCGCTTTTGCCTGCTATGTTTGAAGAATTATTATTTAGGGGGATAATTTTTAATGGCTTAAAAGATTATGGCAAAATGCACGCTGTATTTGGAAGTTCAATATTGTTTTGCTTAATGCATTTAAATGTGGAGCAAACTATTTATCCCTTTATTGTTGGTGTAATATTGGGATTTGTAATGTTAAAAACAAGCAATATTTGGTATCCAATTTTAATACATTTTTTTAATAATTTAATTGTTATAACATCAAATTATATTTCTTCAGTAAATAACATTGACCAAGCTGCTGTTTCACTTTCTGCTAAAAGTGTCATTTATGCCTTAATTTTTTGTGTGACAGCTGCGATTTGGATTTATGTAATAATAAAATTATTATTAAAAAAACAAAAAAAGGATTCATATATGCAAGCAAAAAGTGATATTATAATAAATGATGAAAAAAAGGTCTCTATGGTTCAATACAAAAACGTCAATTTGTTTTTATGGATAGGAGTTTTTGTTTCGGTTTTTGTTTGGCTAATAGATTTAATTTCGGGATTTAGTGCATAGGATAATATAAAGGAAAGTTATGTTTAAGAAAAGAAGTGATATTTTTGATAGTAATTTTGTGTATTTTTTAATACTAAGTATTTTTATTGTAATTAGAATTATATCTTCAACTTTTGCAATTAGTACAGTTTGGGGATATGTTTTGAATGCTACAATTCAAATAGTGCTTATGTTTTGTTTGCCTATGTTTTTTTATTCGTATCTTAGAAAACAAAAAATAAAACAAACAATAAAACAATATGGATTTAATAAAATTAACGTTAAAGCAATTATGCTGTCGCTTGTAATTGGCATATTAGTATACTTTATAACTATTTTTATAGCTACATTTTTTTCTGCCATTTTAAATTTGCTTGGCTATGAAAAGTCATCTGGTTCTACAATGACATCATATCCAATTTGGCTTTTTATATTGGAATTAATTTTTACTGCTGTATTGCCAGGTATTTGTGAAGAGGTTGCAAATAGAGGCATGATGCTAAGCTCATATAAAAAAATGGGCGCAAAAAAAGCGATATTATTAAGTGGCTTATTATTTGGACTAATGCACCTTAATATTGAACAATTTTTCTACGCGTCAATCATTGGTTTCTTTTTTGGTTTTGTTGCGCTTATTACGGACAGCATATATCCAACAATGATAATGCACTTTACCAACAATGCTATGAGTACAATTATGGGATTTTCGATATTTCACAATTTACCACTTGGAACGGCAATTAATAATTTTTTAACATCTATAACCTCAAACAATCCATTTGTTTCAATTTTGCTAATTTTTGCACTTATCTCTATTATAATATTTTTACTTATATTTTTAACATTGCAACTGTTTAAGCAAACAAGAGTTAATCAACTGACTCAAATGGCAAACGAAATTATGAAAAATCAATTAAGAAAAGAAATTATGGGCAATCTTGTTGAAGAGGAAAATCAGGAGCAAAATCCAAATGTTGAGTTTAATCAACAAAATATAGGAAGTAAAAAAATATTTAATGTTAATTTTAAAAATAGTATTTTAATAACAAACAATTTATACAAACCTACTTTTAAAGAAAATATATTTTTATATGTTAATTTATTTATGGCAATAACTATTACAATTTTTACATTTTTGTGGGGAGTGCTTTAATGTATAAAATAAATATATATTGCGTTGGCAATTTGAAGGATAGGGAGTATGTCGCAATGTGCGACGAATATAAAAAAAGAATATCCAGATTCGCTGATTTAAATATAATACAAATAAAAGAAAAAAACGAATTGAGCAATATTGAAATGATAATAGAAAGCGAATCACGGCAAATATTAAACAAAATTTCACCCCAAGACATTGTTCTATTTGATGTAAAGGGGGAAGAAATGTCAAGTGAAAAATTTTCAAAATTTTTAGATAAACACTTTTTGCAAAATTCTCAAATTAATTTTGTGATTGGTGGAAGTTATGGTGTTTCAAATTATATTAAACAAAATGCTAATAAAAAGATTAGTTTAAGTTTAATGACTTTCCCTCATAGGCTTTTTAGAGTTATGGCACTTGAGCAAATATATAGAGCTTTTACAATACTTAATAATATTTCGTATCATAAATAATGATGTGGTGAATATCATTATTTATTTTTTAATTTTTTATTTTTTAATTTTTATTTTTTAATAATTTTTATTTTTTTACATATTAAAAATTTATATTTTTATATCTATATTTATTTCTATTTTTTTATTTAAAAATTATTAATTTGACTAAATAAATATTTTATAATAGTATATAAACATGGAAAATGAATTTATTGACATAGCTTTGCAAATGGCAAAAAAAGCTTATAAAAAAAACGAAGTGCCAGTTGGAGCAATAATTGTAAAAAATAACAAAGTAATTGCAAAAGGATTTAACATGCGTGAAAAAAGTCAAAATGCAATTATGCATGCAGAAATAGTTGCAATCATAAAAGCATGCAAAAAATTAAAATCATGGCGACTTGATAATTGTGATATGTATGTTACGTTAATGCCATGTCCAATGTGTGCAGGTGCCATATTAAACGCAAGAATAAAGAATGTTTATTATGGCGCAAAGGATAATAATGATAAAAACAACTTATTTGAAAACATAATGAATGATAATGTTATATTAAATCACAAAACAAATTATTTCTATATAAAAAATGAAGACTGTGAAAGTATTTTAACGAATTTTTTTAAAGCCAAAAGAAAGTAATATTAAATCAAAAATAAATTGTAATATTATTTGTAAAATTTTTACAAATAAGATATACTACAAATATGGAAAAAGTAGCAAAGAAAAGAAAATCCTTTTTTAAGATTGTTGAATACATTGTAAATATCATTGTATATCCAATATTAATTATTTCATTTGTTTCAAGTTTTTTTATGCTTGTGGCAAGAAGTAGTAATTTGGTTTCACCAATTTTTAATAAAACTTTCGTTAGAGTGTTATCTGGAAGCATGAGTTCATACTGCCCAGAACTTCAAAGAAGTTTTAAAAAGGGAGATATTGCAATTATTAAAACTGGTGCTTCAATGTATAATGTAGGTGATGTAATTGCATTTTATTATTATCATGACCCTGCAGATAATAAAAAGTTATACAATTTGACAGAGGTCGAAACAAAAACACTTGAAAAACTAGATGCTGATGGAAATTACGTTTTAGATAAAAATGATGAAAAAGTGTATGTTGTAAATGATTATTGCCCAGTTAAAGACAATAATGATGTTGTTATTTTTAACACAAATCTTTTAAATAAAATAGAAAACGCTGAAGTTGGAGATGAAGTTTATGATGAAGAATCCAACATAAGATTCACCAAAGCTGAACCATCTGAAAATAGAGTTTCTTTAAAAGATGTAGTAGATGCAAACACTAAAGTTTATTTTCACCAAATTGTACAAATAAAGGTTGATAATTCAGGTACCATTTTCTATGTTACTAAAGGAACAAGCAACACGGATGCAGATAGTTTTGAGATAAGAGAAGATTTTGTTGTTGGGAAATATGCCAATACTCCTAAATGGCTTGCCAATGTTATAAGTTTTTGTGCTTCAACAGAGGGAATGTTATTGCTTGTTGTAATTCCAATCTCAATTATTGTTATGATTGAATTATTGTCTGTAATAGAGCAAATAAATAATATTTTGCTTGAAAAGAAAGTAATTAACAGACAAATACCGTTTGATACAAAAGAATGTGAGAAAGCAAATATTGGTTTGGAAATGCGAGATTTGGATAAAATCTACTTTTACGACGTTTTGCCAAATGAATACAAAATGGATGCATATGATTTTTTATGGGGTTGTTTAAAAGATGTGCCAAGTAAAAAACAACAAAAAAAATATGCTTTAAGCAAAATAGCAGTTTCTGTTTATAATGTAGATAATGTTGCTCCTTACTATAAAACTTGGGAGTCTTTGAGTAAATCAAAAAAATTTAAAGCTTTGCTTGACAAAACTCAAATTAAGGCTGAAAACGATAGATATGCTGACGTGATAAACAAAGACTATCAAAATTATAAACAAGGCGAGCAAGATATGTCCATTATGAGCACTGATGAAGTTTTGAAAAAGGAGACAAATATAAGTGATAAAAAAATAGATAATAATATCTATGATAACAAAACTGCAAACTTAGAAACAAATGAAAATTTTGAAAACAATAAAAACAAAGCTGAAAACTTAAATAAAACAGGTGCTAGCAATGGAGTAAGAAAACCTCCAAAAAGGCCATTAAAAAAACCGGCTAACCTTTCATCTGCATCTGTTTCTCAAACAAAAAGACTTAATCAAAGCAAATCTTCACCTGGCAAAAAAAATTTGCCCAAAAAAGTTTTGCCACCCAAAAAATGATTTAAATAATTAAAAATGTTGCAAACTAAAATGTTTGCAATTTTTTTTTTAGGTGTGTTAAACTAATAGCATGGCAAATAAAAAAACAAAAAGCACACTTTATACTGTATTTGGGAAAATAGGTGATATTATATTAATTCCAGTAATTTTTTTGGCTTTGACTGTTTGCTTGCTAATTTTTTTTCAAGGCCGACAAGACAACATGCCATCGGTATTTGGAATATCAATTGTAAGAATAATGTCAGGCAGTATGCAAAAAAGTGGTTTTGATATTGGAGATAGTGTAATTATAAAAAAAACAAATACTGATGAATTGTGGATTGGCGATATAATTGCTTTTTTTCAAAAAGATGACCCTGCAGATAAAGGGAAAAAGTTAACTTTATTAAGTACTGCAAATCAGCAACCAGTTGTAACAAAACCTATTCCTCAAGAAAGATTGACTATTGATGATTTAAAGGGAACTGGAATGCGAGTTATTTTTCATGAAATAAAAAATGTTTATTATGATGAAACGGGAACAAGATTTTTTCAAACAAAAGGTTCTTCTAATGATGATTTTGATACGGTAAAAGTCAGAGAAGATTTTGTTTTAGGCAAATATGTAAGCACACCAAATTGGGTTAGGGACGCATTAAAGTGGTTGGCCACTCCAACGGGAATGATTGTTTGCGTATGTTTGCCATTGGGAATTTTGGTTATTTTGGAAGCATTGTCTTTAATTGAACAAATTAACTTTATGTATATTGAAAAGAAATTATTAAAAGGTGAGATGCATTGGGAAGATAGAGAAGCGAAAAGGCTAATAAAAACAGGAGATATGGAAGAAATTTGCAAAATTATTTATTTTTCAAAAGTAGATGAAGCCGAACGGGAAGAACTTGCAGACAATTTATGGATTTTTAAAACTAATTTAAGTAAAAAACAATTAATATATAAAGAAAAAGTTAAACAAGCAATAAAAATTCTTAATGAAAAAGGCAAAAGAGAATATTTGCTCTTTTGGAAAAATAATTTAAAATGGAAATGGGACATAAAACAAATTGACCAAGAATTAACTTATCTTATATACGCAGAACGAGTGGGATTGAAATAAAGAAATTGTTTTTAAAAACATATTTTGCAATTATAAAAATTTTTATTAATTAAAAAACATCTTTTAAAATTAGATGTTTTTTAATAATTTTAGTCCATAAATAATTCATATGTTTAATATTTTACAAACTAAAAAATAACAATTTGTTAAAATAATATTTATTTTAATGTGATAATAATGACATTTTCACACATAATAAAATTGCTTGATAATTTTGCTAGTTTTTATTATTAATGCATTTAGGTGCAAAGTGCCGTTTTTGCAAAGTTCTAAATGTATGTATTAAATTTTAAAATTATAAAGGGAGATTTAAAATGAGAAGAAAATTAAAACTTTTTTCGGCAATTGCATCGCTTTGTTTAGCAGTTGCGTTAATGGCATTTGGCGTGTATGCAGCATCACAAGTTACATATACTCTTAATGGCTCAGTAACATATGACGTTTCAAATGTTCTTGTAAAAATTACAGGTAGGTATACAGAAAGCTCATCAACTTTCGCAAATGTAACAGATCCAAAGACATTGCAATATAGTGGCACAAGTCATAACCTAACTGGGGCAGATTATAGCAATGATTATACAGGTACAGAACAAACACCATCTGATGATGTGAATGTTGCATTTGGAACATATTCAGCCGTTAAAATTGAAGTGACAGTTACAAATTACTCAAAATCATATGCTGTAGATATTGAGGAAACAGTTCCAACAGTTGAAACAACAAGCAATTATGCAGTTGTTGCCGATGACGCAAATGTTGATACCATAGCTGCTGCTACAACTGAAGCTGTAACGCCTGTTACATTAACCTATTATGTATATCTTCTTGATGTGACAAAAAATGTAACAAACGGAGATTTTGATTTGGTTATTAGATTAACTAGAGGGGCTTCTGTATAAACTGGTTTTTTGGTAATTTAAATTAATGTTAATAAATTGCATAAAATGATTATAAAATTTTATAAACGGCAAATAGGGGTAAGCATAAGCTTACTCTTTTTTTGTGAGTAAAGTAATATTTGAAACAAAATTTAAAACTTGTATTGCTTGTGAATTTGCGTTAATACTTTTAAAAAAATATTATAGAAAAATATAAAAATGTGTTGACAATTAGCATTGTGATGTTATACAATAGCGTGTAATGTGGCAAAGTATGGGTTGACGCATGAAGTTACTTTATCCTAGCAAGCGGAAAAAGATAATTTATGCCGACAAGTTCTGCTTTAAGCGGAGCGACCAACAAAGCCTTTTTATTTTAAAACCACATGCAAACACACGGAGTAGTGTAAAAAACAAATATCAAGGCTTACATTTATGTAATTTGTTGGCTAGCACAAAACAACAGGAGGTAAAAAATGGCAACGCAAAAAATTAGAATCAAATTAAAGTCATATGACCATACACTTCTTGACCAAGCATGTATCAGAATAATCAATACGGCAAACAAGAGTGGCGCAAAGGTGGTTGGACCAGTTCCACTTCCAACAGACAAAGAAGTAATAACGGTCATTCGTTCACCACACAAGCATAAAGACAGTCGTGAACAATTTGAATCTAGAACACACAAAAGAATGATTGATGTGTATCCAACTTCACCAAAGCAAACTGATGCATTTATGAAATTAGATTTGCCAGCTGGTGTTGATATAAAAATCGAACTATAAGGAAGGAGAAGAAAATGAATAAAGCAATAATTGGCAAAAAACTCGGAATGACGCAAATCTTCACGCCTGATGGTTTGGTTGTTCCAGTAACAGTAGTAGAGGCTGGACCATGTAAGGTTGTTCAAGTTAAAACAACTGGCAAGGAAGGCTATAACAGTGTTGTGGTTGCTTTTGATGAAACAAAAGAATCAAGAGTAAACAAAGCTCAAATGGGAACATTTAAAAAAGCAAATGTTTCTGCACATAGAATTTTAAGAGAATTAAAACTTGATAATTCACAAGAATATCAAATTGGCTCTTCAATTACATGTGATATATTTAATGAAAAAGACAAAGTAGATGTTACAGGTTTAACAAGAGGTCGTGGATTTACAGGCGTAATTCAAAGATGGAATCAACACAGACTAAAAATGACACACGGTGTTGGGCCTGTTCACAGAGAAGTCGGCTCAATGGGAGCAAATAGTACACCTTCAAGAGTATTTAAAAACAAACATCTTGCAGGACACTATGGACACGAGAGAGTAACAATTCAAAATTTGGAAATTGTTAAAGTCGATTCTGCTCGTAACATATTGCTAGTTAAAGGTTGCATACCAGGTCCTAGAGGAACTGTTGTAACTGTTAACGAAGCTGTTAAAGGAGCTAAATAATGAAAGCAAAAGTTTATAATATGCAAAATGAAGAAGTTGGTTCTATTACATTAAAAGATGAACTATTTAAAGTTGAGTACAACGAGCCATTAATTCATGAAGCAGTAGTAGCATACAATGCAAACAATCGACAAGGTACAAAATCAGCTTTAACAAGAAGCGAAGTTAGAGGTCATGCGAAAAAACCTTGGAAACAAAAACACACTGGACATGCAAGACAAGGTTCAACTAAAGGACCACAATTTGTTGGTGGTGGTGTTGTCTTTGCTCCAAAACCAAGAGATTTTTCTAAAAAAATTAATAAGGTTGCCAAAAGATTTGCCTTACTTAGTGCATTATCACAAAAATTAGCACAAAAAGAACTTGTAATTTTGGACGAATTTAAAGTAGAAAGTCAAAAGACTAAAGAAGTTAAACAATTTAGAGCTGCGTTTGGTTTTAAGTCAAGTGCGTTAATAGTTTTGGACAATAAAGATGATGCTGTATTAAAAGCTACAAGAAACATTCAAAAAACAGATGTCACTACAATAAATTTATTAAATGTTTATGATGTTGTTTCAAATAAGCAAGTTGTTCTTACAAAGTCAGCTGTAAAAAAATTAGAGGAGGCTTATGCAGAATAATGAAAGCTCAAGATATAATAATTAAACCGATATTAACAGAGAAAGCATATTCTGGCATATCAAAAAAAGTTTATACTTTCAAAGTTAATTCGAGCGCAAACAAAACACAAATTAAGCATGCAGTAGAAGAATTGTTTAACGTTAAAGTCGAAAGCGTAAATACTGTAAGCGTTAAAGGTAAAGAAAAAACAAGAAATTTAAAAAACGGAAGAACAGTTGGCAGAACTAGCGATTATACAAAAGCAGTTGTTAAACTCACTGGAGACAGCAAGCCAATTCCATTCTTTGAAAGTTTATCATAAAAGGAGATTGATTAGTTATGGCTATTAAAACAAGCAACCCAACTTCTGCAGGTAGAAGATTTTACACAAA
This sequence comes from uncultured Clostridia bacterium, assembly GCA_944381225.1. GTDB lineage: Bacteria > Bacillota > Clostridia > Christensenellales > UBA1242 > UBA5893. The sequence continues at coordinate 19,541 of CALWKJ010000007.1, forward strand.
AGCAACATTTGAAGAAGTAACTAAAAAAACTCCTGAAAAAAGTTTGCTTTTAACAAAAAAGAAGACGGCTGGAAGAAATGTAAGTGGAAAAATAACAGTTCGTCACATTGGTGGTGGAAACAGACAAAAATATAGAATTATTGACTTTAAAAGAAATAAAGATGGTATTCCTGCAAAAGTTATTGGAATAGAATACGATCCAAATCGCAGTGCATATATAGCTTTGGTATGCTATGCTGATGGAGAAAAAAGATACATTTTGGCTCCACTTGGATTAAGCGTTGGAGATACAATACAAAGTGGAAAGGATGCTGAAATAAAAGTAGGTAATGCTCTTCCACTAGAAAACATACCAGTTGGTTCAGTTATTCATAATGTTGAACTAAAAGCTGGCAAAGGTGGTCAGCTTGGAAGAAGTGCTGGTGTTGAAATAAGCCTTATGGCAAAAGAGGGTAAGTATGCAACTCTTCGTATGCCAAGTGGCGAAATGAGAAAAGTTCTTTTGACTTGCCGTGCAACTCTTGGAACTGTTGGCAATGTTGACCATGAACTTGTTTCTTTGGGAAAAGCAGGAAGGAAAAGACATATGGGCGTTAGACCAACCGTTCGTGGTGTTGTAATGAACCCTAACGATCACCCACATGGTGGTGGTGAAGGTAAGAGCCCTGTTGGACACAAAACTCCACTTACACCTTGGGGTAAACCTGCTCTTGGCTTAAAGACAAGAAAATCTAAAAAGGCATCTAACAAGTTAATTGTTAAGAGAATCAATTAGGAGATGAATTATGAGTAGATCATTAAAGAAAAAACCATATGTTTTTCCAAGGCTTATGAAAAAAGTTACCGAAATGGATCCAAACAATAAAAAACCAATAAAAACATGGTCACGTTCTTCTGTTATATATCCCGAATTTGTAGGATATACATTTGCAGTTCACAATGGAAGAAAGCACATTCCAGTTTATTGTACATCTGAAATGGTTGGACATAAACTTGGTGAATTTGCTCCAACAAGAACATTTAAAGGCCATGCTGGAAGCAAAAAGTCGACAACAACAAAAGCAACAAAAGGCTAAGAGGTAAAAATATGGCAACAAGAATTAGAGAAAAAGCTAAAGCGAGACAACAATCAAAAGATACTCGCCCATACGCAAAAGTTAAATATGTTAGAATGAGCCCATCTAAGGTAAGAATTGTTTTAGACTTGGTTCGTGGCAAAAAAGTTGATGAAGCTGTTGCAATTTTAGAAAATTCAACAACATATGCAGCAGAAGTTTGTTTAAAATTGCTTAATTCAGCAATTGCAAACGCAGAAAACAATAAAGGATTAAACAGAGCCGATTTGTTTGTTGAAGAATGCTATGTGGGAGCTGGACCAACACTTAAAAGATTAGATATTAGAGCTAGAGGCAGAGCAAATAGATTATTAAAAAGGACTTCACATATTACCATGATACTTGGTAGTGTTGAGGCTTAAGGAAAGGAGGCAAAATAATGGGACAAAAAGTTAGTCCAATAGGATTTAGAGTAGGAATTAACAAACCTTGGGATTCTTCTTGGTATGCAAGCAAGGAAGATTTTGCCAAATTCCTTCTTGAAGATAATAAAATTAGAAAGTTTTTTCAAAAAAATTACGCACAGGCTGCTGTTGCAAAAGTAAATATTGAAAGAACTAAAGAAAGGTTGGTTATAAATGTTTATACAGGAAGACCTGCTGTTTTAATTGGACAAAAAGGTTCAAATATAGAGGTAATTAAAAAACAATTATCAAAAATCATAAATCCAACAAAAAATTTAGTAATAAATGTTAAAGAAGTTAAAAAACCAGACCTAGATGCAAATTTAGTTGCTGAAAGCATAGCAAATCAACTTGAAAAAAGAGTTGCATACAAAAGATGTTTAAAACAAGCTCTTCAAAGAGTTATGAAAGCAGGTGCAAAAGGATGTAAAGTAAGAGTTAGTGGCGTTGTAAATGGTGCTAACACAATAGGTACAAGCGAAACATACAAAGATGGTTCACTTCCTTTGCAAACTATAAGAGCAGATATTGATTATGGTGTTTCAGCAGCTTATACAAATTATGGCAAGTTGGGCGTTAAGGTTTGGATTTATAAAGGAGATATCCTTGATAAAAAAGAACAATTAAATGACAACAAAGGAGGACAAGACTAATGTTAATGCCAAAAAGAGTTAAAAGAAGAAGAGTGCACCGTGGCAGAATGAAAGGTGTTGCTACTCGTGGGAATACGCTAACCTATGGCGATTATGGTCTTGTTGCTTCAGAGCCATGTTGGATTAAATCAAACCAAATAGAAGCAGCTCGTATTGCTATGACAAGGTACACAAAACGTGGTGGTCAAGTTTGGATAAAAATTTTCCCAGACAAACCAGTAACTAAAAAACCAGCAGAAACTCGTATGGGAAGTGGTAAAGGAGCACCAGAATATTGGGTAGCAGTAGTAAAACCTGGAAGAGTTTTATTTGAAATGAAAGGAATAAGTGAAACAGTTGCAAGAGAGGCTTTAAGGCTTGCTTCTCACAAACTTCCTTGCAAAGTTAAATTTGTAAAAAAAGAACAAATACAAGGTGGTGCTAACAATGAAAATTAAGGAATTAAGAAGTTTAACAGTTGAAGAATTAAATCAAAAACTAGTTGACTTAAAACAAGAATTATTCAATCTTCGTTTTTCACAAGCAACCGGAAATTTGCCAAACTCTATGCAAATTCACAATGTGAAAAAAGACATTGCTAGGGTTAATACATTATTAAAAGAGAAAAAGGCTTAGGGGGAAATATGGAAAATTTAGAAAGAAACGATCGTCCTAGCAAAGTAGGAACAGTAGTAAGCGCTGGAAAAATGAACAAAACTGTGGTTGTTGCTGTTGTTTCAAACAGAAAACATCCACTTTACAAAAAAGTCGTAAAGCATACAACAAAATTTAAAGCTCATGATGAAAATAACGAATGTGGTATTGGTGACACAGTAGAAATTATGGAAACAAGACACATTTCAAAAGACAAATATTATAGAGTTGTAAAAATTGTTGAAAAGGCAAGATAGGAGGATACAATATGATTCAACCACAAACAAGGTTAAAAGTTGCCGATAACACGGGCGCAAGACAAATCATGTGTATTCGTGTTCTTGGTGGTTCTTATAGAAGAAGCGGCAACATTGGAGATGTTATTGTTGCTTCAGTAAAAAGCGCAATTCCTGGTGGTGCTGTTAAAAAAGGTGATGTTGTAAAGGCTGTAATAGTTAGATCTAGCAAAGGACTTCGTCGTCCAGATGGCTCACACATTAAATTTGATGACAATGCGGCAGTAATTATAGACAATCAAAAGCAACCAAAAGGTACACGTATTTTTGGACCAATAGCAAGAGAACTTAGAGATAAGGGATATATGAAGATAATATCTCTTGCCCCAGAGGTTATTTAAAAGGAGAAAAACATGGCAAAATTATTTGTTAAAAAGGGCGATACAGTTGTTGTTATTGCCGGAAAAGAAAAAGGCAAAACAGCCAAAGTTTTAGGCGTTTCTCCAAAAACTAACAAAGTTCTTGTTGAAAATGTAAATGTTGTATCAAAACATCAAAAGAGAAAGTCACAAGACGATAAAGGTGGCATAATTAAAAAGAGTGCGCCAATTTGTTCATCAAATGTAATGGTTGTTTGCCCAAGTTGTGGAAAAGCTACAAGAGTTGCCCACAAAGAAATAGAAAGCAAAAAAGTAAGGGTTTGTAAAAAATGTGGCGCTAGCCTTGATAAATCTATGGCAAAACAAGTTAAAAAACTGGCAAAACAAGAGAAGAAAGCTTCTGTAAAAGAAGAGAAACCTGTTGAAACAAAAGTTGATAGTACAGTTGCTAAAGAACAAAAAACCACAAAAAAGT
>CALWKJ010000008.1 GCA_944381225.1 uncultured Clostridia bacterium
CTTCTAACTTTGGAAGTTTTACATTTTCATCTTTTTCATCTTTCCCTTCAGTAATTTCGGGTACTTTATATGCTCCTGTCCAGCCAGCAAAAGTCATTGTTTTACCAACAGATTTAAACGTACAGTCATTTGCACTTATAAGTGCAGTTACATTGTCATATTCCGCGTCTGCCATTTGACATGCAACAAATCTTTCATAAATTAATTTATAAAGTTTATAAGCGTCGTTTGATGCTATTTCTTTTATGCTTTCGGGCGTTCTATTAAGAGATATTGGCCTTATTGCTTCGTGAGCATCTTGTGCATTTTTTTTCACCATAAAAATATTTGGAGATTTTGGCAAGTATTGTTCTCCATATTTATTTAAAATATGTTCTCTTGCCATTTTAACAGCATCTTCACTTATTCTTACACTATCTGTCCTTATATATGTTATAAAAGCAATTTTGCCTTCGCTTGGAAGCTCAATTCCTTCATATAACTGTTGAGCTGCAAGGGTAGTTCTTTTTAGGCTCATATTTAATTTGTTTAGCGCATCTTGTTGCATTGTACTTGTTGTAAAAGGGGCTGGAGCTTTTGATTTGGTTTTTGATTTTTTTAAAGAACTCACAACATAAGAAGATTTATTTAAGTTATTTAAAATTTCATCAACCTCTTCCTTTTTAGACAACTTGATTTTTTTGTTTTTATATTCAAAAAGTGAAGCCTTAAATGTAGCTGTTTGTTTTTGTTTTCTCAAATCAACGTTTAATGTCCAATATTCTTGAGGAACAAAATGTTCTATCTCTTTTTCCCTGTCAACAACAAGTCTCAGTGCAACTGATTGAACTCTTCCAGCACTTAGCCTTGGCTTTATTTTTTTGCACAGAATAGGAGAAAGCTTATACCCCATAATTCTATCCAATATTCGCCTGGCTTGCTGTGCATCAACTAAGTTCAAATCTATCGCTCTAGGAGATAAAAGAGCTTTTTCAACAGCACTTTTACTAATCTCATTAAATACAATACGACATTTAGAATTTGGATCAATTCCCAAACAATATGCCAAGTGCCATGCTATTGCTTCACCCTCTCTATCTGGGTCTGTTGCCAAATAGATTTGTTCTGCGTTTTTTGCCTTTTCTTTTATGTCTTGTATAACTGTTTTTTTATCTGGCAACACTTCATATGTTGGTTCATAATTTTTTGTTAAATCAACACCAAATGATTTTTGTGGCAAATCTCTGACATGTCCCTTTGATGACATAACCAAGTATTCTTTGCCCAAATATTTTTGTAAAGTTTCTCTTTTCCCTGGTGATTCAATAACAACAAGTTTCATCTATCCTCCTAAATTGAATAATAATTCCCCGGCAATTTTTTTATTATTCCACGAATTTGCATAGTTGTCAAACAAGTATTTAAACTTTGAACAGAAAGATTTGTATAAATTTGTAATTCATCAAAAGACTTATCTCCTGATTGCAAATAGTTATAAATAATCTGTTCATCAAAATTAAGTTGTATCTTTGTTTTAATTTCCTTTTTCTTTATTCCGTAGTGGTTTAAAATATCGTTTGCAGAAGTTACGCATTGAGCATGCCCAAATTTAATTATATTGTTAGTTCCCACACTTTTAAGGCTTGTGACGTTTCCTGGCACACTAAAAACTTCAACACCCAATTCTAAAGCAAAGTCTTTTGTATATAATGAGCCACTTTTTTGTGCTGCTTCTGTAATTAACACTCCATCACTTAACGCCGCAATTATTCTATTTCTAGCAGGGAAAGAATATGACCTTGCTTGGTACGTTGGATAATATTCAGTAATCAAAAGTCCTTTTAAAGCTATCTCTTTTGACAAATTTATATTTATTGCTGGATACATTTTTTCAAATCCATTGCCCAAAACTGCAATTGTTTTAGCATTGTTATCCAAAGCTGTTTCGTGAGAAATTTTATCAACACCCGTCGACAACCCACTGACTATGGTAAATCCAGCGTCAGTCAAATCTTTGGCAAATTTTTGCGTAATATCTTTTCCATAAAAAGTTGGATTTCTAGTTCCAACAATCGCCAAACATTTAGAATCAATAAGGCTAAAATCTCCTTTGTAGTATAAAATAAGTGGAGGTTGATTTAAGTTTAATAATTTGCTTGGATAAAATTGGCTTTGAATTGTAACATAATGAACATTGTTTTTAATTAAGTATTTTTCAAATGTATCAAAAGAAAAATCGTTGTATTTAGCTCTATATTCGACATACAAAGCACCAAATTCCTTAACTAAAAAATCCTGTTCATTTAAAAATGCATCAAAAAAATCGCTAGGTCGTTCAAAATGAGAGATTATATCACTCATTTTCTTATACGAAAGTTCTAACGCAGATAAAAATATAAAAGTTTTATCATCATCTTGTATCATTAAACCCAATACTTCCTATCCAATGATCTATATTGAATTGCCTCAGCGATGTGTTTTGGCAATATATTTTGCTCTCCATCTAGGTCAGCTATTGTTCTAGCAACCTTTAAAATTCTATCATGAGCTCTTGCACTTAAATTTAAATTATCAAATGCTAGTTGCATAATTTTTTTACTTTCATCATCAAGCGCACAGTATTTTTTTGTTTGCAATACATTCATTTTTGAATTTGAATATATTTTTGTACCTTTAAATCTATTTAATTGAAGTTCTCTCGCCTTGTTTACTCTTGCCTTGACTTGTGCAGAAGATTCGCAATTTTCAACTGAATTTAAATCATCATATGTAACATTGTCAACTTCAATATGCAAATCTATTCTATCCATAATTGGACCACTCAATTTTGACAAATATTTGTGTATTTGTGCAGGAGTACATCTGCACTCATTTTTTTTGGACCCATAATTGCCACACGGACATGGATTCATGCTTGCTATTAAAATAAAAGATGACGGATATGTAACTGTTTGATGTGCTCTTGCAACTGTTATTTGACCATCTTCTAAAGGTTGTCTCAATGTTTCAATAAAGTGCCTTGAGTACTCTGGCATTTCATCCAAAAACAAAACGCCATTATGTGCCAAACTGATTTCCCCTGGCTTAGAATTTGTTCCTCCCCCAACCAAACTCACCGTGCTTGCCGTGTGATGAGGTGTTCTAAAAGGTCGATTAAGTATAATTCCATCTTTTAAATCTAACTCTCCTGCAACACTGTGTATTTTTGTAACCTCCAATGCTTCGTTAAATGTCATGTCTGGCAAGATAGTTGGAAAACATTTTGCAAGCATAGTCTTTCCACTGCCAGGAGGACCAATCATTAAAACGTTATGACCACCTGCCGCAGCAATTTCCAAAGCTCTTTTCGCACTTTGCTGACCTTTTACATTTTTTATGTCTATACTGAATTGACTGTTTTTCTTTTTAAGTTGTTCATAATTTGATGGTTGCACCAATTTTAAAAAATTATCACCATTTTTATAGGAATTTGCTAATGCTTCCAAACTTTTAACAGTATAAACGGTGATGCCAGATATAAAACTAGCCTCAAAATAATTGTCATCTGGTATAATAAATTTTTTATAACCCTTTTCTTTTGCAGAAATTAAAATTGGCAAAACACCATTTACTTTTTTAATATCTCCATTAAGCGATAACTCTCCCAAAAAAATTGTGTCATCAATTTTTTTGTAATCAATTTGGTTTGTTGCAAACAAAATTGCCATAGCTATTCCTAAGTCATACAATGCTCCTTCTTTTTTTCTATCAGCAGGGGCAAGATTACATGTTATATTTGTCATAGGATATTCTAACCCTGAATTTTTTATCGCAGATTTTACTCTTTCTTTTGACTCTTTTATTGCAGTATCCCCAAGCCCTACAATGTCAAACTTAGGTAATCCACTAGAAATGTCAACTTCAACTGTAACAACAAATCCTTCAATTCCATTTAACCCATAACTCAAAACTTTAGAAAGCATAATTTTTCCTTTTTAACAAAGTATACCATTATTAAATTTATAAACAAAATAAAAAAACACGATTTTTAATCGTGTTTAAATTTTATGCTATTATAATCTTTTACAAAATATAAGTAAAAATTTTTTATTTACAAATAAAACTTATTTTAATTGTTGTCTGCAGATTTTATCTTAGCGGCTTTTCCAGTTAAATTTCTAACATAGTAAAGTTTTGCTCTTCTTGGAGCACCTTTTCTAACAATATCAACATGATCAACTAGTGGAGAGTGAAGTGGAAATGTTCTTTCTACTCCTACACCATAAGAAATTCTTCTTACTGTAAAGGTTTCTCTAACACTGCCATTTTTTCTTGAGATAACAACACCTTCAAAAGCTTGCAATCTTTGTTTGTCGCCTTCTTTTATTTTTACCCATACCTTAACAGTATCACCAACTTTAAATTGTGGTGCATCATCTTTTAAATTTTCTTTTTCGATAATGTCTATAATATTCATCCGACTTTTCCTCCTATTATATTCCCAAGTGTTCATGTCATGCATAAAAATAACAGCGGACCACCCGAAGTCTGAAATCAATATAACATACATATATTTTTTTTTCAAGCAAAAAATGAAATTTTCCAAAATTTTATTACGTAAAAGCATTTTCAATGTGATTAATATCTTTGTCAAAAATTTCTATCACATCAAATCTGCAAATTGAATTGTATAATTTTTTTATTTGCAAATAATAAGAAGCGACAAGTTTTATTTTATTTTGTTTATGCAAAGTTACCATCTCTCTAGGTAGTCCGAATTTTTTAGTAGATTTAAATTTTACTTCTACAAATACAATAATGTTATTTTTGCTTGCAATTATGTCTATTTCTCCAATTTTGCATTTAAAATTTGTTTCTAAAATCTTAAATTTTTTCTTTTTTAAATAATTCTTTGCTAAAATTTCGCCAATATTACCTAATATTTTTGTATTCATCTTTAACTCACAAAATTTTTTATAAATGTATCTCTATGTATCTCGCAATTGCCATATTTTTTTAAATTTTCAATATGCTCTTTTGTTCCATACCCTTTATGTTTTTTGAAATTGTATTTTGGATAAATTAAATCAAATTTTTCCATTAATTTATCACGGTGTACTTTTGCCAATATTGATGCACAGGCAATTAAATAACTTTTAGAATCGCCTTTAATTATAGGCAAATATTCACATTTAACTTCCAAGCCATTAACAGCGTCAACCAGCAAATATCCTACTTTTTCTTTCATGTCGTTCACGCATTTTGCCATTGCAAGTTTAGTTGCGTTTAATATGTTAATTTTATCTATTGTTTTGTTGTCTATTTCAACAATGTTATAGCATATTGCAGTTTTTGTAATTTTATCATACAATTCCAATCTTTTTTTTTCACTTAATTTTTTGCTGTCATTAACCCCATCGATAATTTTCTCCTGATTTAACGGCATAATAACACACGCACAAACAACAGGCCCTGCCAATGGTCCACGCCCAGCTTCATCAATTCCAGCCAAATTTTTATAGCCTTTTCTTACAAACTCATTTTCATATTCAAACATATCATACATCTAAAGTTATCTTCCCTAATTTACCTTTTCTAAAATCATCTACAATGCTAAAACATGTCCTATCAAAATCAATTTCATTACCTTTTAACAAAAAGTGTTTGTGTCTTGCAATACATTCCAATATTTCAATATCAGATAAAGATTTAGTTTCAATGCTGTATTTTTTCTCTAAAAATCCCAAATAGTTTTTTCTTATAAAATCTATTAAATATAAAGCAATTTCATTAATTTGAAAAACTTCGTTCTTTATACTCCCTATGGCAGCCAAATTTTTAGCTACATTTTGATTTTCTAAATTAGGCCAAAGTGTACCTGGTGTATCTAAAATTTCAAATCCATTTTTTAAAGACACCCATTGCTTGCCTCTGGTTATTCCAGCCTTATCACCTGTTATGGTTTTTTTTTGACCAGATAAATTATTTATTAAAGTACTTTTGCCACAGTTCGGAACACCAACAACCATTGCTCGTAAATTAATTTTAATTCCTTTGTTTTTATATTTTTCCAATTTTTCAAAACAAAGCGTTTTCATAATGGGTTCTATTATTTTATTTGCTCCGTTTAAAGTGCTATTTAAAGAAACACATTTTGAATTGATTTTTTGATTTAATTTTTTTTTGTATTGTTCAGTTTTTTCATCATCTGCTAAATCTGTTTTATTTAAAACATACAAAACAGGTTTATTAACTTTAAGCGCTTCAAATTTAGGATTAATACATGAAAAAGGTGCCCTACTATCTAGGACATAAATCAACATGTCAACTTTTGTAATTTCATCTGTCATTTGCTTTAATGACTTTGCCATATGACCTGGAAACCAATTTATTTTTGTATTGTTTTCATTCATGTTTTTAAAACCTTTTAAATAAAAAATATTTAATAAATATATAATTTTTATTGTTTATTAAAAACGATTTTTTTATTTGTTTTTTAATTTAATTTTTGTAATTTTACATTTGAAATTATAACATTATAAAATATAGCATTTATTTTATTTTTTAGTTTCATAATAAAAAATATAAAAAAACAAATAATTAATATAAATCTGGCCTATTTTTTTTTGTTATTTTTTTTGATTGTTCTTGTCTCCATAATTCTATATTTTTATGATGTCCACTTAACAAAATTTCTGGGACTTTTTTACCTTCAAATATTTCTGGTCTCGTATATTGTGGATATTCCAACAGCCCATTAGAAAAGCTTTCTTCTTTTAAAGATTGTTCACAAATAACACCTTTTATATTTCTCGCTATACTATCAATCATAACCATTGCAGGAAGTTCCCCTCCAGTCAAAACATAATCACCAATTGAAACTTCTTCAGCACATAACAATTCAATCGCTCGTTCATCGACCCCTTCATAATGTCCACACAAAAAAATTAAATGCTCTTCTTTAGCCAATTCTTTAGCCATTTGTTGAGTGAACACCTTACCCCTTGGACTTGCAAATATAACTTTACAATTAGTTGAATTGATGCTTTTAAAAGCATCATAAATTGGCTGTGCCATCATAACCATACCAGCACCACCACCATATGGATAATCATCGCATTTTTTGTGAATATCTTTTGAAAAATCTCTAATGTTTATCAAATTAATGTTCAAAATTTTATTATCTTGTGCTTTTTTTAACACACTGAAGTTTAATGAATTAAACATTTGAGGGAACAAAGTTAAAATATCTATTCGCATATTTTAGCCTCATCATATTTTTTTTTGTCAATTATAACATTGTTTTCACTTATATTAATCACTATGGATGTTAAAAATGGAATTTTATATTCTCTTTTATCTTCCTGTAAAATTGTTAAAACATCAGCTGCACCATAACTTTCAATATCAACAATAATTCCAACATATTTTCCTGTTGTGTCTACAACTTCCATATTTAGCAATTTATCAGTGTAATATGTGTTCTCACTTAAAACTATTTCGCTATCATCAACATAAACTTTTTTATTTCTATATTTTTCTGCGATATCTCTATTACTTATTCCTTGCAATAAAAGATATACAAATCCCATTCTTAGGGATTTATGCAAAATTTTTACAGAATTAATATCATTTTCAATATATACATTTTTGATATTTTTATAAATATCCAAATTTGTATCTTGTGGATAAATTTTTAATTCGCCTTTTAATCCCTGAGGTTTTACAATTTTTCCAACTAAAACTTTCATTTTCTCTCCATATAAAAAACAGGCAAAAAAATGCCCATTATTTATTTATTTTAACATTGTATCTAATTTTTTCTTTGCTTGACACAGACCTAACAATAGCTCTTATGCTTTGTGCAATTCTACCATTTTTGCCAATAACCTTGCCAACATCTTCATCGGCAACATTAACAATGATATTTATTTCACTCCCTTCTCTTTCAGTGGTTATTTTTACGGCGTCTTGGTTGTCTACTAAATTTTTTACAATGTATTCAACTAATTCTTCCATAACTCTCCTTATGGTGCTTTTATTTTCTTTCTATTGCACCACTTTTGATTAGTAACTCTTTTGCTGTTTCTGTAGGTTGTGCTCCATTTTTAATCCATGCAACAGCTTTTTCGTTATTTATTTTAATTTCAGCTGGATTTGTCAATGGATTATAGGTGCCCAAAACTTCAACAAATTTTCCATCTCTTGGAGCTCTTGAATCAGCTACAACAACTCTGTAAAATGGTGCCTTTTTGTCTCCTAATCTTGTCAATCTAATTTTTAATGCCATTTTAATTTCTCCTTTTTTAAATTTTTATATATATTTATTGATATATATCAAATTAAAACAATCGTCCAAATCCACGTTTATTTTTCATTTGTTTCATCATTTCTTTGGACTGTTGGAACTGCCTTATCAACATGTTGACATCTTGAATCGACGTCCCACTACCTTTAGCTATTCTTTTCCTTTGGCTAGATTTTATTAAATCTGGATTCAATCTTTCTTTTTTTGTCATGCTTTGAATGATAGCTCTATTTTTAACCATTGCTTTTTCATCTATTTTTACCCCACCAAGTTTTGAACTTAACCCTGGAATCATCGCTATTAAATCATTAATATTTCCCATTTTATTAAGTTTTTCAAGTTGTGACAAATAGTCTTCAAAAGTAAATGAATTTTCTCTAAAACTTTTTTCTAGTTTTTTCATTTCTTCTTCAGAAACTTGTTCTTGAGCTTTTTCAATTAAACTTAAAACATCACCCATTCCCAAAATTCTTGAAGCTATCCTATCTGCATAAAAAGGCTCTATATCGCCTATCTTTTCGCCAACTCCACAAAATTTTATAGGTTTGTTTGTGATTGCTTTAATTGACAAAGCGGCACCACCTCTTGTATCTCCGTCTAACTTAGTTAATATCACGCCGGTAATGTCTAAATCATTGTTAAAACTTTCAGCAACAGTTACAGCATCTTGACCAGTCATTGAATCAACTGTTAACAATATTTCCGTTGGATTAACTTCTTTTTTTATTAATTTTAATTCATTCATTAATTCTTCATTAATGTGAAGTCTGCCAGCAGTGTCAATTATTACAGTGTCATAACCTTGTTTTTCGGCCAATTTAACTGCTTCTTTTGCTGTTTTTACTGGATTTTGTGTACCTCTTTCAAAAACATCAACTTTTGCTTGATTTCCAACAACCTTTAATTGATTTATTGCCGCAGGTCTATATATGTCACATGCTACTAAAATTGGTTTCTTTCCAGATTTTTTTAAGTATGCGCCAAGTTTTGCGCACATCGTTGTTTTGCCTGCACCTTGTAACCCACACATCATAATCACTGTTGGAGGCATCGATGCAACCATTAATTTTTGGTTTGGACTATTCATTAAATTTGTAAGTTCTTCATTTACAATTTTAATAACTTGTTGCCCTGGTGTTAAACTTTTTAAAACTGTATCCCCAACAGCTTTTTCAGAAACTTTTTTTATAAAGTCTTTTACAACTAAATAATTTACATCTGCTTCCAAAAGTGCTAATTTCACTTCTCGCATAGCATCTTTTATTTCTAATTCTGTTAACTTTCCTCGCTTTGTAAGTTTGGAAAATATATGAGACATTTTTTCAGTTAGACTTCCAAACAACGCCATTATAAGTCCTCCAAAATTTTTGTAATCTTACTTTTATAATCTTTTGTATCACAAGTTAACACCTGTCTTAAATCTGTTTTTAGTTTATACAATTTTAAAATTTTTTCATAATAAAACAATTTTTGCTTTGCTTTCTTTATTGCATCTAAAACTGCAACTCTTGAAATATTTTCATTTTCTGCAATTTCGGCTAAAGACATATCTCTATTGACATAATTTTCTAGCATTGTCTTTTGCTTTTTCGAAAGCAATTCACCATACAAATTTAATAATTCACTAATTTTTATTGTGTCTTCTATTCTCATGTTACCTGTTAAGTAAAATTACTTTACACCAATATATCACACAAAACTTTATTTTGCAACTATTTTTTATAAATTAAGGCAAAAGTTTTAAAATAATTTGATTTGCAACGCCATACTTATTTTCACATATTTTAATGACATCATCTTTTTGAGTTATAAATTTGTTATTTATTAAAAACGAAATATCATCTTTTTTTTCTTTTGTTATATCAAATCCCATTTTTTTCAAATCTAAAATATTAATTCCATATTTAGTTCTTAAACCAAGCATAATGAATTCTTCAATTTTTTCTCTATCGCTTAAATTTTCTTTTTCGCAATTATAATCACAATTAATATAATCAAATATATTTTCAGTATTTGAATATCTTTGATTAGAAATAAATGAATGTGCCCCAACTCCAAAACCATAGTATTCTTTTAATGTCCAATAACCAATGTTATGAATACATTCGTAACCCTTTTTGCAAAAATTTGATATTTCATATCTAAAAATTTTTTTACTTTTTAAATATTTAAATAATTTATTATAAAAAATTACGCACTTATCTTCGCTTGGAACTGAAATTTTTTTTTGGTTTATCATTTTTGTCAATTTTGTATTGGGTTCATTAATTAACATGTAACAAGATAAATGTTTTACATTTAATTTTATTAATTTTTTTATTGTTGTTTTTAATTTTAAAAAACTTTGTTTTGGTATACCAATTAAAACATCCACGCTAATGTTATCAAAACCACATTTTTTTGCAATTTTTATAGCCATTTTTGCTTGTTTACTGTTGTGCTTTCTTCCAATCAATTTTAAACTTTTATTATTTAAAGATTGGATACCAAAACTCACTCTATTTATGCCAATTTCCTTGTAATATTTTAGTTTTTTTATATTAGTTGAACACGGATTTAATTCAATTGTAATTTCAGCGTTACTTTTTAAAATAAAACTTTTTTTAATCTGTTGTAAAATTTCCCCTATAAACTTTTCATCAACACAAGATGGAGTCCCTCCACCTATATATATAGAAGAAATTTTTACAGTTTTATTTGAATTATGCTCTATTTCTTTTATCAACTTTTCAAAATACTTTTTCTTTACAATATCATTGGAAACAAACGAACAAAAATTGCAGTAATAACATTTACTGTCACAAAAAGGAATATGAACATATATCATTCTATCATTCATCATCATCTGTTTTAAGTATGCTAATAAACGCCTCGCTAGGCAACTCAACCGAACCAAATTGTCTCATGCGTTTTTTTCCGGCTTTTTGTTTTTCTAAAAGTTTTCTTTTCCTAGATATATCTCCACCGTAGCATTTTGCCAACACATCTTTTCTCATAGCACTAACCGTTTCTCTTGCTATTATTTTCCCACCAATACACGCTTGAATTGGCACTTCAAAAAGCTGTCTTGGAATAACTTTTTTTAATTTTTCAGCAATTTGTCTTCCTCTTGCATAAGCTTTATCCTTGTGCGTTATTAAACTCAATGCGTCGCAAGTTTCACCATTAAGCATAATGTCTAATTTTACTAGTTCGCTTTGCTTAAAGCCAAATATTTCGTAATCTAAACTTGCATATCCTTTGGTTCTTGATTTTAAACTGTCAAAAAAATCATAAATCATTTCTGCTAATGGCATTTGATATTTCATAACAACTCTTGTTTTTTCTAAATATTGCATATCCTCAAACACCCCACGTTTATCCTGGCATAAATTCATGATTGCACCAACATATTGAGGAGGAGTGTAAACATTTAATTTTATCATTGGTTCTTCAATTTTTTCAATTTCGCTAATTGGAGGGAGCATTGATGGATTTGAAACTTCAAGCATTTCGCCATTTGTTTTATAAACATGATAGCTTACACTTGGAGCTGTTGTTATTATATCTAAATCAAATTCTCTTTCTAACCTTTCTGTAATTATTTCCATGTGCAAAAGCCCTAAAAATCCACATCTAAAACCAAAACCTAACGCAGTAGAAGTTTCTGGCATAAACACAAGAGATGCATCGTTTAATTTTAGCTTTTCTAATGCATCTTTTAAATCTCCATATTTTGCACCATCAACTGGGAATATACCACTAAAAACCACTGGCTGTACTTCTTTATATCCAGGAAGAGGTTCACTTGTTGGATTTAAAGCACTTGTAATTGTATCGCCAACTTTAGTGTCGGCAAGATTTTTAATGCTTGCACAAATATATCCAACATCTCCACTTTTTAAAACTTCAGTTTGTCGCATGGCTGGGCAAAATACTCCAACTTCTGTAACCTCATACGATTTTTCGGTTTTCATCATTTTTATCTTGTCACCAATTTTAACAGTCCCATCAAATAACCTAACAAAACAAATTGCACCCTTAAAATTATCGTAATAACTATCAAATATAAGTGCTTTTAAACTTTTATTTTCATCTCCTTTTGGACATGGTATTTTCTCTATAATTTGCTTTAAAACATCGTCTATATTTATTCCATCTTTTGCCGACACGCAAGGGCAATTTTGAGCATCCAATCCTATTATATCTTCAATTTCTTTTTTGCATTTTTCTATATTAGCGCTAGGCAAATCAATTTTATTTAAAACTGGTAAAATTTCCAAATTGTTGTCCAATGCCAAATATGTGTTTGCAATAGTTTGAGCTTCAACACCTTGGGACGCATCAACAATTAAAATAGCGCCTTCACATGCTGCAAGTGAACGCGAAACTTCATATGAGAAATCAACATGCCCTGGAGTGTCAATAAGATTTAAAATGTATTCATCTCCATTGTAATTGTAAAACATACGAGTAGGAGTTAGTTTTATAGTAATACCTCTTTCTCTTTCAATGTCCATACTGTCCAATAACTGTTCGCTCATCTCACGCTTTGAAACAGTTCCTGTCATTTCAATTAATCTATCTGCAAGCGTGCTTTTACCATGGTCGATATGAGCAATTATGCAAAAGTTTCTTATTTTTGATTGTCTGTCGTCCATTTGAACTCCTAAATTTTTATTTAATTATATATAAATTTACACAAATAATCAAATAATAATAAAAAGTAGACATATTTTTTTATGTATGTTAGTATATATTTTAGGAGTAGTAAATGGATATTTTTAAAACTTGGCTTGTTGAAAGGTGCATAGCACACAGAGGGTTGCACAATGAAATATACCCTGAAAATTCTTTAGGCGCTTTTGAAAATGCAATAAAAAATGGATATCCCATCGAATTAGATGTTCATCTTATAAGCGACGGAACAATTGTTGTTTTTCACGATGATATTTTATCTAGAATGACAAAAAAAGATGGATATGTTAAAAATTTAACCAAGGAAAATTTGGGGGATTATAATCTTTTAAACACAAAATACACCATTCCAACAATAGAAGAAGTTTTAAAATTGGTTAATGGCCAAGTGCCCATATTAATTGAAATAAAAAATACTTCAAAAGTTGGTGATTTAGAAAGTAAATTGTTAAAAATATTAAACAGTTACAATGGTGAATTCGCCATACAATCTTTTAATCCTTTTGTAATTAAATGGTTTAAAGATAATGCGCCAAATATTCTTCGCGGGCAACTTGCTGGATTTTTCAAA
This sequence comes from uncultured Clostridia bacterium, assembly GCA_944381225.1. Taxonomy (GTDB): domain Bacteria; phylum Bacillota; class Clostridia; order Christensenellales; family UBA1242; genus UBA5893. The sequence goes on from CALWKJ010000008.1 coordinate 13,515, forward strand.
GGCGAAAAAATGCCGTTTATTCAAAAATTTGCTTTAAAAAGAATGTTGTTAAACAAAAAGTCAAAACCTGATTTTATTGCGTATGACGCAAGAAATGTTCCCAATCGTTTCGTAAAAAAATATGATAATCTTCCATTACTTGTTTGGTGTGTTAAAAGTCAAGAAGAGTACATGAAAGTAGTTAAATATTGCGATAACATCATATTTGAAAATTTTGAACCAAAGATATAAAAAATCTCGCGATTGCGAGATTTTTTAATTATTATGAGAAACAATTCTTTTTAAATATTCTTCCTTACTTTGTTCCATAACAGCAACACAAAAGCCCAAATTTTTTGCTTTAATAATATTTTCATCACTTATAAAATGCATGCAACATACTTGCTTTCTTATTTTTTCATCATAAATTTCTGCCAATTTTTTTAAATTTATATGGTGGACACCATTATCACCACAACAATCTGTATAAACAACATCATTTTCGCCGAGTTTTTTCAAAACAGATTTTTGATATTTTTCATCATTATTATCGCCCAAATAATAAATCCTTTTATCAACAAAAGACATTTCTATTGCAAAAGATTTTAAAGTTTCATTGTGTTTTATTGTTTTATATGAAAAAGCAAGCATATTACTAAAAATAACTGTTTCAACATCTGCTATTAAATAAAACCTATCACTTACAACGCCTTGTAAAAATAAAAAGTTAACTATGGCTTGTTTTTGCTCTTCATCTTCTTTTGGGAAAATAATATATGGTTTTATGTTTTTACAATTTAAATAAAATATTAAACTTCCAAGGCCTCCTATATGATCAGGGTGCATGTGTGTTATTGCAATATATACATTTTCTACATCCTCAAAAATCTTTAAGTCAATCATCCTTTTAAAAGACATAACTCCACAATCAATAATAAGTATTTTATTTTCATCTTTTATGTAAGCACTTGTATTTAACAATTCCTGATTTAATAAATCTCCAACTCCAATAAATTTTAACATAACTATCTCCTTTTATTTAAATTTTTTTCTAATTAAATTTTTTTCTCTACCATTTTTACTTGGCTCATAATATATTTTATCTTTTAAACTGTCTGGTAAATATTGTTGCTTAACATATCCACCATAATCATGTGGGTATTTATATTTTGTTTTTGCCCCATTTGTTGAAGGATGATTTTTTAAATGGTTCGGCACATTATCATCTCTAACATTTTCAGCATCAAATTTGGCTTTGTTTAAAGCAACCACAACCGAATTTGATTTTTCTGCCTCACAAGCATAAATAATAGCATGGCTAAGAGGTATTAAACACTCTGGAAGCCCAAGATTTTGAACGGAAATTAAAGCACATGTTGCAAGTAGCAATGCATTGCTGTCTGCCATTCCAATATCTTCGCTTGCATGGGCAATTAATCTTCTTGCTATTATTAATGGATCACAGCCAGCACATATTAATCTTTGAGAATAATATAAAGCTGCATCTGTATCACTACCTCTAATACTTTTGCAAAAACTACTTAAAATATCATAGTATTGAGTTTCGTCTATTGATAAAGCCTTTTTTTGTATGCTTTGCTCTGCGACTGTTTTATCAATTACAATTTTTTTATCTTTATTAAACGGAGTTGTTTTAACTGCCAATTCAAGTGCATTGTAAGCTGTTCTTAAATCTCCCGCACTTGCCCAAGCAAAATGTTTTAATGCGTCCACATCAACTTCGACATTCATGTTGCCATATCCATTTTCTTTATCGTGAATTGCCCTATTTAATGCGTATATAATATCTTCTTGAGAAAGTTGCTTAAATTCAAAAATTCTACATCTAGAAACTATAGCCCTTGTCATTGAAGTGAAAGGATTTTCTGTTGTTGAGCCTATAAACACAATACTACCATCTTCTATTGCTGAAAGCACACAATCGCTTTGAGCTTTGCTCCATCTGTGACATTCGTCTAAAAGTAAATATGTTTGCTTGCCAAATAAAATTTTATTTTTTTTTGCCTCTTCAATTATCGCTTTTGCTTCACTAACCCCACTTGAAACAGCGTTTAACTTTCTAAAGTTTCCATTTAATGTATTGGAAATGATATTTGCTAATGTTGTTTTTCCTGTACCAGGTGGGCCATAAAAAATACAGCTGCCTATTTCACCCATTGAAATAGCTCGATTTAACAACATATTTTTACCGACTATATGCTTTTGTCCAACAAAATCATCCAATTTTTGTGGGCGCATTCTTTCAGCAAGTGGAACGTTAACCATTTTATCTCCAAAAAAAGTATAACACATATGAAGTTAAACTACAACAATAAAATCATCAATTTTATTTAGATTTTGTTTGCTTATTGCATTACAATTAAAATACTTAACATTGTCAAAAAGCACATATTTTTTAGAATCATTACTTGATACTATTTGTATTACTTTATTCTTATTTGCATATTGATAATAAATTGAAAAATTACTTTTTTGCAATGGTTTTATTTTTAAACTTTCTTTATTGTCAACTATTCCAAAATAAATATGTTTTAACCATTGATAATATTGCAAGGCACTAATGTTTTTATTTACAAAATTATAATATGCTTCTTCATAAGATTTGAAATTATATTGCACATGTGTATCCACGCTTATATTGTCCAAAATTATTCGATTTGGCAAATAAAAATTAAACATATATTCTAACTTTTTGTCACTGCATTTTATTTTGCAATTTAAAAGGTTCGTTATTTTTTTTTGATAATTTGAATAAGCATTTTTAATATCAACTATTTTTTTATTATTGTCACCAATATAAATTGTAAATGTTCTTGTTTGATTTTTCAAAACTTTAAATGTTTTTAACGCATGTAAAAATGGCAATTCCAAATTATTTCCATAAGTTTGGGGATATAAAAAATTTATTTTTTCATCGCACAACACAAAGTTTGAATTATTATTTATAACTTCTCTAAATTCAAGTCCATGTGGCACATTCGTAAATTCATAATAATTATTTGATAAGTTTATATTGTACTTTATGTTGATTGTCTTAGTATCATTGGTGTTTTTAACTTCAATTCTTATATATTTTCCATCAAAGCTAAATTTTTCAACATCTATGGTTAAAGAATCATCATTGTATCTTTCACAAATGCAATTATTACTGATTTTTAAAATTGGCAATAATTTATTTTTGTTGCTCGTTATTTCAAATTCAAAATTGTTATTATTTGTTTTAATTTTGAATTTATTTTTTTTATAAATATTTAATGAATATATGCAGTTAAATAATTTTAAATTGCAATATTGAGTATTTAATATTAAATATTTTATATTTTTAAAGTTTTTTGTTTTATTTATCAATTTTTCATTTATAACTATATTGCACTTACAAACTTTTAATGCCAATTTTAAGCAGCTTATAAAAAACTTATCCAATTGTTCTAAATACACAATGGGCAAAGATAAATCTATACCAAAATTAGATAGCAACACTTTATCAACTTTTAATTTATAAGTTACAGGACTGTTGTATAAAATGCACGATATAATGTGATCTGTTAATTTTAGTTGCTTCAAATTTTTAAAGTTTTTCATGTTATCAAAATTATAATAATTTAACATCATACAAACACTGCAAAACTTTTTTAATTTTACTTTTGAAAAGTTTTTTCTTTTTTTTATTCTTTGGCAAAATAAAATAAATTAATAACAATAACACAAAACATAAAAAATACATCATAATTAATTATTGACACAAAAAAAGTATGTAACACAAATTACATACTTTTTTGACAGTTAGTCTATAAGCCGAGTTCTGTATTTGATGGTCATCTATCTAGTTATATTGTTTCCAATATAATCAAGCGGTGTTTTTAAGAAACAATGCGAACAACATAAACGTTTCTTTTAACCTTGCTTCGAGTGGGGTTTACAATGCCTCGTTTGTCACCAAACAAGCGGTGGTCTCTTACACCACCTTTTCAACCTTACCTTTTAGGCGGTATATTTTCTGTTGCACTTTCCTTGAAGTCACCTTCACCAGCAGTTAACTGGCACTCTGTTCTATGAAGCTCGGACTTTCCTCATTATAGCCATCATAGCTATACTGCGACCATCTGGCTAACTGTCTAATTAGTATATCACATTTTTTAACTATGTCAACATTAACCAACTGTAAATATAGGTTTTATTTTATTGTTTTTCCTATCTTTAATAAAACCTTGCATAATACCATCTGCAGATATTTTTATTGCAACTCCATATTTTGCCAAAGTTTTCGTTGCCGCAAGTCTTCCACCACCAGATGATCCTGCCTCTATTTGAACGATAGCACCAACAGCTATAACAGTTCCATCATTATCTATTATTGTAGCACCGTCTACACTAGCTATTTCTTGTCTTAATTTTCTGTTTAATTCATGAAATTTTCTGTTGTCTATACACTCTCTTAAACATGTGGATTTATTTAATTGTTTTAGGTTGATATATTCATCAAAAGTAATATTTTCATCAAATGGTAATTTTTGCCCCAAATTATATAATTTCCTAGATTCCTCAATTAATTGATTTTTCTTTAAGTTAAAATATTTTTCGTCCATAATATCATTTATATCAATATGTGTTAAGGCATTTTCAACTTCATCTTTATTTAAATACACCAAACATCCACCAGTGCCGGCAAAAGAAATATCTAAGGCTGTAAAATAAATTGCTTTTCTAATTTCTTTAATCGTGTGCGTTGTCCTATTAGACAAAAGTTGAATAATTTCATCATGGAAATAACTTCCCCAAACACCTCTGCGCTTGCAAAACATCAGCTCATGATTTTTGAACAATAATATTTCACCACTTTCAAGCAAAATAACGCCTATTCTTTTTTCGCCACAATATTTTGCAACGTTAATATAATCAAAAGGAGAAATTGTTGGAGCAAATCTTAATTTTTCAAAAAGAACATGTCCCAACACATAGCCCTCTTTGTCTATTTCAATGCAACTTTGGATACCGTTAGACATCACGCAAAAAAAATCATTTCTAAATAAATTTTGATAAAATAAATTGCCAGACTTATTAGGGCAATTATTATATTCATTAATAATAATTCCAAATTTAATTCTATGCCCTTCATATGTTTTTCTTGCACATCCGTCTAATTCTGCTATAACCCCCAACAAAGTGTCGCTGGAAACATCCGTCAAAGATTTGCAAATTGCTTTTTCCATTGCTAAAGTTTGCAACCTTTTTTTATAAGTTTCATCTGTAATGCTAAATTCATTAATTTTATCAAGCTCATAAATAATTGCCTGCATAAGCGAAATATCAGCACTTTTAAAAGGTTGACTTCGTTTTATAATTAATCTGTATTCATCTTCTTTATGAGGTTTAACAAGCATGCTACCATTTGCGCCTTGAGCAACTTCATTATCTCTTGATGTTGAAGAGTCTTCGCCCTCTATGTGTGAACCGGTAAATAGTGGCAATACCAATTCTTTAACATATCTAATAAATATTTCTTTAGTCATCTTAATTCCTTATTAACACTATATAATACATTTGAATTTTTTTCAATTAATTTTTGTTTATTTTACAAAAAATCATCTTTTTGCATATTGTTTCTTATCACTTGCAAAGCTTTTGTTTCTATTCTAGAAATATACGATCTTGATATTCCTAATTTTTGAGCAACTTCACGTTGTGTTAAAGCAGGCGTTCCGTTAATTCCATAGCGTAATTTAATAATCGTAGCTTCTCGTTGAGTTAAATGTTTATCTATTATTTCCAAAATTTTTTCTGTTAAAATATTATTTTCAACTAGGCTAAATACTTCATCTTCGCAAGATGGAATAATGTCAGCAAGCTCTATATCATTGCCGTCTTTATCTTGACCTAAACTTTCTTCTAAAGAATATACTTTTTTATGTTTTTTATTTAATCTAAGTAACATTAAAATTTCATTTTCTATGCAGCGAGCTGCGTATGTTGAAAGTTGACTACCCTTTCCATATTCAAATGAATTTATCGCTTTAATTAATCCTATTGAACCAACAGAAATTAAATCATCAGCTTCTCCACTGCCAGAATATTTTTTAACAATGTGCGCAACTAATCTTAAATTGTGATTAATCAATTTGTCCCTTGCAGACAAATCTCCTTTTTTAAATCTTTCAAAGCATTCTTTTTCTTCTTCGCTTGTAAGTGGTTTTGGAAAGCCTTGTGCATTATTTATGTAAGATGAAAACATCAAAATTTTATTCATAAATAACACAAAATTTTCAAATATCATACAATCTCCTTTGAGATTATATATATGTTGAAAAAAGTCGAATTTTGCTTGTACAAAAAAATAAGATTAAAAATTATTTATATTAATTCATTGCAAAATTTGGTTGTATTAAAAAAACATTTTAAATATCAAAAAATATTTAAAAATTAAATTTTTAATTAAATAAAATTAATTTTTTTTATGATTAAAACATATTAAATATAAGCTAAACAATTAAAACCTTTTGCTATGTATTCATAAAAATAGTACTAAAGTCTTATTTTAAAACAAATTATCAATAAACTCTTTTGCATCAAATTTTTCCAAATCGTCTATTTGCTCTCCTGTTCCAACAAACACAACAGGTATGTGCAAATCTTTTGCAATACTAAACACTATACCCCCTTTGGCTGTTCCATCTAATTTGGTTAATATAATTCCAGATATTTTCACATATTCATTAAAATGATTAATTTGACTTAATGCGTTTTGTCCAGTTGTAGCATCTAATACTATAAAAGTGTATTTATTTGCTTGAGGATATTCTCTGTTTATAACTCTATCTATTTTTCTAAGTTCTTCCATTAAATTGGTTTTTGTTTGCAATCTACCTGCCGTATCAACTATTAAAACGTCAGTGTTTTTTGCTTTTGCACTAGATATGCCATCAAAAACAACTGCAGCTGCATCGGCACCTTCAGCGTGCTTAACAATTCTAACCTTATTTCTATTTGCCCACTCGGTTAATTGGTCACTTGCCGCTGCCCTAAATGTGTCGCCTGCCACAAGAGTAACTTCTTTTTTTTGAGATTTAAAATACGAAGCTAATTTGCCGATTGATGTTGTTTTGCCAACGCCATTAACTCCAACAATTGTTATAATAGCCGGATAATTTATTTCTACATTTGTTGTTTCCTGCATTATGTCGTTTAACACAATTTTTAAAGCATTTTTAACTTCATCTGCTTTTCTAATTTTGTTTTTTCTTGCATATATTCTTAATCTATCAACTATTTCTTCACTACAAGACAGCCCAACGTCACTGGATATTAAAATGTCTGTAAGATCATCAAAAAACTCATCATTTAATTCACCTTTAGAAAGCAAGCTGTCTAATTTTCTAGATAATGATTCTTTTGTTCTTTTAAGTGCTTGTGCAATTTTTTTAAATATTCCCATTATCCCCCTCCGCAACATTTTTTAAAGCGTCACTAAGTTGAACGCTTACTATTTTTGAAACTCCTTTTTCTTCCATTGTAACGCCATATAAACAATCAGCAAGTTCCATTGTTGGTTTTCTGTGTGTAATAACAATAAATTGTGTTACCTTGCTAAATTTTCTTAGATATTCAGCAAATCTCCCAACGTTTGAATCATCAAGTGCCGCTTCAATTTCATCTAAAAGACAAAATGGCATAGGTCTTAATTTTAAAATTGCAAATAAAATCGCTATCGCGGTTAAGGCTTTCTCGCCTCCAGATAAAAGTGTTATGTTTTGCAATTTTTTGCCTGGTGGTTCTGCAACAATATCTACTCCAGATTCTAATAAATTTGTTGGGTCTGTTAATTCCAGCCTTGCGTTTCCACCACCAAATAATTCTTTGAAGGTAATTTTAAAATTTTCATTAATTTTGTTAAATTCTTTTTCAAATCTATCTTTCATTTCAACAGATAATTCTTCAATTACTTTTGTTAAATTATCTTCTGCTTTTGTTAAATCGTCAGTTTGTTCCTTTAAGCCGTCATATCTTTCCATAAGCAATTTAACATCTTCAATGGCATGAACATTTACATAACCAAGTTTAGATATTTCTTTTTTTATGTTGTTAATTTCAACAAGCGCTTCGTCAATTTTAAAATCTGCTCTTACATATTCTTGACAAGAACTATATGTTAAAGAATATTCTTCATATATTCTCTCTTGCATTTGCTCAATTTCGATATCAACTTTTTCAAGTTGATTTTCACTTGTTATTTTTTTGTCATTAAGTTTTGTAATTTCACTCATTATTGACATTTTGCGTTCATTTAAAAATTTTATATCTTCCTGCAGTTTTTGTTTTTCGGTTTCAAACTCTTGCATTTTTAATCTTAATTGATTCAGTTTGTTTTTAGATTCTTCATTGGCTTGCGTTTCAATTTGTTGCTTAATTATATTTTCTGCTTCAAAAATAGTTTTTTCAATTTTAGACAATTCTTGCTCATTTGATGTTTTTAATAACGTAGCAACTTTAATTTCTTGATTCAGCCTTTCAAATTCTTGCTCAAAAGATGTTTTTTGAGCTTCTAACGAAGCTATTTCTACTTTTACTTTCGTAATTTGTTCATTTAACTCATCTCTTTTTTCTTTTAACTGAACAAATTTTTGTTGTCGCTCTTCGATGAACTTGTTGGCACTTGTTTTATTCT
>CALWKJ010000009.1 GCA_944381225.1 uncultured Clostridia bacterium
GGCGATACAATTTGCATATATGCAAATTTGAGCATTTTGCGAGAGTTTTGACGCAATGGCAGACGCACAAGACTCAATTTATTGTTGTGTTTATTTTTTTTATGGTGTATAATTTACTGTAATTTTATTTAGGAGAAATTTATGGACAAAAAATTTTACATCTCAACACCTATATACTACCCTAGCAACAAACTAACTCTTGGAAATTGCTATACAACTGTATTGTGCGATAGTATTGCTAGATTTTATAGAAACTTAGGCTATGATGTTTTCTTTTTAACTGGAACAGATGAACATGGTCAAAAAATACAAAAAATCGCTGAAGAAAAACATTTGACTGAAATGGAATACTTAAATGAAATTGTTGAAGATACAAAAAATTTATGGCAACTTTTAAACATTTCCTACGATAAATTTATAAGAACAACCGATGATTACCATGTTAAAGTTGCTTCAAAAATATTTAACAAACTCTATGAAAAAGGCGAAATTTACAAATCCAAATATGTTGGTAAATATTGTGTTCCTTGTGAATCGTTTTGGACTGATGAACAATTAATTGATGGAAAATGTCCCGACTGTGGCAGAGACGTTATTGAAGCAAACGAAGATGCATACTTTTTTAAATTGAGCAAGTACGAAAATTTTTTAAGAGATTTATATAAAAATAATCTTACGTTTTTACTACCAGAGAACAGAGCAAATGAAATGATAAACAACTTTTTAAATAAAGGGCTTAAAGATTTGTGCGTGTCAAGAAAAACTGTTAAATGGGGAATTCCTGTTGAATTTGACAAAGAACAAACCATTTATGTTTGGATTGATGCCCTATCCAATTACCTTTCTGCACTTGGATATTTATGTGACAATGATGAAAACTTTAAAAAATTTTGGCCTTGTGATGTTCATGTTGTTGGCAAAGAAATTGTTAGATTTCACGCAATTATATGGCCAGCGATTTTAAAAGCACTAGACTTACCTTTGCCAAAACAAATTTTTGCACACGGTTGGCTTACATTTAACAATGGGAAATTAAGCAAAAGCAAAGAAGTTGGCAAAAAAGAAGTTATAGACCCAAGGATTTTAAGTTCGAGATACACAAGTGATTCCGTAAGAAACTTTTTGATTGGAGATATTTCTTTTGGACAAGACGGTCCATATTCTCAAGAAATTTTTTTAAATTCATATAATGGAATTCTTGCAAACAAGGTTGGCAATATTGAATCTAGACTTATTGGTATGTTATTAAAATATAACAATGGAAAAATTCAAAATGGAAAAGTAACAGAAGAAATTGACAGCAAATTCTTTGACACAATAAAGGCACTTAAAGTTGAATGTATTTCAAAAATGAAAGAATTAAAGCCAACACTTAGTTACAAAACAGTGTTAAAAATTATTGATGAATGCAACACATATCTTGACTTAAATAAGCCATGGGAACTCTTTAAAAATGAAAACAACAAAAACAGGGTAAATACTATTTTATTCAATGTAATACAAGCATTTTTAGAGACTTATACACTACTCAATGCATTTTTACCAGAAAGCACAACAAAAGTTTTAAAGAAATTTAATATAGATAGTGTTAAAATTGATGAAAATAACTCATTTAATTTTGATATAGATGGACTTACTTTTGAAAAAGGCGAACCGTTGTTTGTTAGACTTGACATAAATAAAGAATTGCAAGAATTAAATGAAATTGCAAATAGTTAATAAAAATCTCATTGAGAAATTTCTCAATGAGATTTTTTTAATATTGTATTCCCCATAAAACAAGATGCTTTGCTTCTTTCCCACAAACTACACATCTTCCCGTAAGTGGTTTTTCATTTTCTAATATGCATCTTGATTTTGTGCCTTTTATTTCTTTAATTTTTGCTTCACACTCTGCATCTCCACACCAATCTGCCTTTATAAATCCCGGAGTTGCGTTCATTATTTTTGCAAATTCATCTAGATTTTTTGCTGTATATGTCATATTGTCGCGTCTTATAGTTGCTCTTTCAAGCATTTCTTTTTGCATTGTGTTTAATGTTTCTTTTACTACTTTAACTATATCGCAATCTTTTTCAACTTGTTTTTTCTGTTTCGTGTCCCTTCTTACAACCGTAACAGTTCCTTTTTCTAAATCCCTGTGTCCAACTTCTATTCTAACCGGAATTCCAAGTACTTCTGCCTCGGCAAATCTATACCCTGGACTTTGCTCACTGTTATCAACATCAACAGTAAATCCTGCATTTGTTAACTTTTCTAAATAATTATTTACATATTCGTTCACATCTTCATCTTTTCCAATTGGAATAATTCTAACTTGCATTGGCGCAATTTTTGGAGGTAAAACTAGTCCATCATCGTCACTGTGCACCATAATAAGCGCACCAATCATTCTACTGCTTACACCCCAAGATGTTTGATAAACATAACTATAGCCATTTTCTCTGTTTAAAAATTTAATATCATATGCCTTGCTAAACTTTTGACCAAAATAATGACTTGTCCCTGATTGCAACGATACCCCATTATACATAAGTGCTTCTATTGTGAGAGAATATTCTGCTCCTGCAAATTTTTCCTTTTCGGTTTTTTTGCCTGTAACAGCCGGAATTGCTAAGTATTCTCTAAAAAATTTTTCATAAAGAGCTAGCATATCTCTTGTTTCTTTTTCTGCCTCTTCTTTAGTTTCGTGTATTGTGTGTCCTTCTTGCCACCAAAATTCACGACTTCGCAAGAATGGACGAGTTTCCTTTTCCCATCGCATAACACTGCACCATTGGTTATATTTTATTGGCAAATCTCTATATGATTTTACAATCCCTGAATAATAATCACTAAAAAGCGTTTCGCTTGTTGGGCGAATACACATTCTTTCTTCAAGTTGTTTACTTCCACCCATTGTGACCCATGCAACTTCTGGTGCAAAACCTTGAACTAATTCTCCCTCTTTTTTTAATAAATTTTCTGGAATTAACATTGGCATTGCTACATTTTTATGCCCAGTTTGTTTAAACATTTTGTCCAATGTTTTTTGCATCATTTCCCAAATTGCGTAGCCATTTGGTTCCAAAATTATGCAACCTTTAACATTTGAATAAGACGAAAGGTGTGCTGCATTGATTACATCAGTATACCACTGAGCGAAATCATCATCTCTTTTTGTAATTTTTTTATTTGCCATATTTTCTCCTTTGGTACAGTTAAATGATTAACATTTGAAAGCATAACATTTATTGTATGATTTTGCAACACTAATAACAAAACTTACTACATTTTTGAAACTGACTTATCACATATTTCCACCATATTTTTAATGAGATTAAAGATTTTTTCAGTTGGTGCATTTAGTTGTGTTGTTTTATTGCAAAAATTTTTAAAACAATAAGCTAAATTATTAAAAGAAAGTATTGTATTTTCTCTAGCATTTTTTAATTTCAAAAAATTTTCTTCACTTATTATTCCATATTTAAAAGCTTTTCTTTCTTTTTCAATTTGATTTGTCTCTTTATATGTATATTTTAGTACATGCTCAATAAATTGCTGACAATAGTTTTCAAATTCATTTTTATTATTCATATTTCACCTATTTAAAATTTTAAACAGTGTTAATTTTTTTTTAAATAGGAGAAAATTTTAATTTTTGTCTATTTTTAAATATTATTGTGCTATTATATTTCTGAATCGTTAAATACATCTATAAATTCTGTATATCCCAATGTAATTAAATTATCTTTTTGAAATTTCACATTTTTGTTCCTTGGTGAAATTAAAACTCGTTCACCTTTATCTCTTAATTGATTTGCTTTTAACAGTGCTTTATAAACTTTATCGCTGTTTGCATCTTTTGCAATTAAAATTGCCGTGGACTTAACTTGTGTGTTGGCATTAAAATTATTGGTTTTTAAAATTTCAATTATTCTTTCAAAACCAATGGAAAGTCCACATGCGCAAACTTTTGTTCCACAAAATTTTCCAATCATTTCATCGTATCTTCCACCACCACAAACAGAGAGTTGGTAATCTGCTAATTGAATTTCAAAAATTGGGCCTGTGTAATATGACATGCCTCTAACCAATGTAGGACTAAAAACCACATGACAATCATTGCTTAAAATTTTTGTAGAAATAGAAATAATTTGTTCAAGATTATTTAAAACTTCTTCATCAATATAATTGTTTAAACTATTTCCAAAAAAACTTTTACAAGAATTTGACTCTTTGTTTATTGAAAAATATTTACAATATTTAATTACATCTTTTTCATCTAAACCAAGTTCAATTAAGTTTTCTTTTACTCCATTTACGCCTATTTTATCCAATTTGTCTAAGATGATAAATATGCTATCAAATTTTTCTTCTGGGAAATTGCAACTCTTTGCCATCGCTTTCAAAATATTTCTGTCATTAACAATTATTTTTATGTCTTTAATGCCCAAATTATTTAAAACTTTTGTTGTCGCAGATATAAGCTCAATTTCAGCCAAATTTGTATTGTCTCCCAAAACGTCAATGTCGCATTGTGTAAATTGCCTATACCTACCTTTTTGAGGTCTATCTGCTCTAAACACATTTCCTATTTGAAAAGCTTTAAACGGCATTGGTAATGATGAATTGTTGTTAGCATAAAATCTTGATAGTGGAACTGTCAAATCATATCTAAGTCCACAATCGCACAATTCGTCTACGCTTGTTGTATTTTCTAACTTTTCACCACGTTTTAATATTTTAAATATTAGTTTTTCGTTCTCTCCGCCTTGATTACTGGTTAAATTTTCTATATGTTCAACGATTGGAGTTTCTATTTGAGAAAAACCATAGTTAAAGTAAGTTTGTTTAATTGTTTTTAACACATATTCTCTTAAAACCATATCACTAGGCATTTGTTCTGGCATTCCCTTGACTGGCGTTTTTATAAAATTCATAATTACTCCTAAATTAGTTTTTTATAGCGCTTTGAATTGATGAAATTACATAATCAAAATATCTTTCATTTATTCCAATTAAACTTAAACTTTGCGCTTTGTTTGTTATATATTTTTGCTTATCCATCATACATTGATTTAATCTATAAAATCTTATGTTTCCTATTGTAGCAGTTTGAGAAGTTGCAGATATTTGTTTTTCAAATTCAACTTCTACCAATAAATTTAAAATATCATTTTTGCATACCAAACTATCAAAATAAACTTCCCCGTCATTAACATTTGGTTTGAAACTACATTTTGACAATGCTTTAATAAATCTCTCTCCATTTACAATGGTGCCTTGATAGTTTGAAAATGCTATGTTAGATTTGTTTATTGTGGACATGTCAACATTAGATTTATTAAATTGTACAAATAAAGGATTATTTAAAGATAAATCAACTTTATCAAATCTTTCATCCAAATCAAGACTATGGACTATTGAAATATAAACATCATTATCTATATCTTTTGTTTCGTTTCCATATATATAAACTATCTCTTTATTGGACACAACAAAAACAGAGTGTATTTTGTCTTGTTTATACTCACCAAATACTAGGCGTTGAGCAAAATCGTTATACACCTTATTGTATATAAACACCTTTTTGAAAATATCCCTTGAATACCTTCTACCCGAAATAAAATTCATATACAATCGTTGTTTTTCTTTTTCAATTTCTTCATCGGTTAAATTGTCTAAAACGCACAAATCCTTAATTTCTTCTTTGTTAAAATTGTTTATTGAAGAAAAAATACTTACATATTCATCAAAATAAGCATTAAAACTTTCATATTGCTTAAGCCTTTTAAACATTTCCAAAAAGTTTGGTTTTTTGCTATACAACAAGCACAAAGTTAAGTATCTCGCTTCCTTTTTTCGACCTACTTTGTATAGCACATTTAAAAATTCGTAAATGCTTCTCTCAAACAAGCCTTCACTTAATAAGCTAAACATTCTTACACACCATTTTGCACAATTTATATCATCTTTATTTGACAGTTTATGAAATAATTTTTCTGCAAATGAGTTTAAACTATTTTTATCAAATATGCTATACAATGTATTTAAACTTGCCAAATTTAATAAATTTTTTTCCTCTTTAAAAATATTAATTAAATATGTTTTTTCTAAATTATTAGCATATTCTCCACTTGAATATTTTAATTCAAGATTTTCAAAAGCGATTCCCAAAGTTCTCTCTTGACTGTTTTGAACTTTTTTTTGAGCCAAAACTTTAAAATGTTTTTCTGTACCAAAATTTAATGTTTCCGCTATATTTAATCTTTTTGATAAAAACAATTTAATTTCTTCATCGGTTTCAGTTTTGTAAATGTTTTCAAGTCTGGACTCAACTTCCATATTGTTATTAATTCCAGCTAAAACTTTAATATAATGATATCGACTTTCTTTTTCATTTGGCAAATGTTTATCAAAATACGCAAGAGTGTCTGCTATGTATGTTTTTAAAAAAAATTCAGCTTTTTCTTCGCTTATTTTTGCATGAGTTTTATCATTAAATATAATGCTTATACCCTTTTGAGTGTTAAATGTTAAAATTAACTTTAAATATTCTAATTCGTATCTTTCATTTTGCAAAACATAGTCTCCGATTATGTCCTCATTATCTCTCATGTAATTTTGCATATATTCCATTGCTATGTCATGCCATACATATATGTTTTTTTTATCGTCAAATATTGCACTTAAAATTAAAGGCAAATAAATTTCTATATCAATATTTCCTATTTTGACAATTTCTATAAATCTATCAAACAGCCTTTCTTCTACATTGTAAGCTTTTAATCTACTTTGATAATTTGCAGTTCCAACATGTCCAACAAACAACTTTGAAATAAATTCAATTATCGCATCATAACTTTGCAAATACAAAAAGATTTTTGTGTAATTAACTAATGCTGGAACATAATCATTTAATTGAAAAATAAGTTCACTAAGTTCGCTTATGTCTTTTAAATTTTGTGTTATTTTTGAATGAGATGCTATATATTCTAATTGTGAATCATCCATTTTATCCAAAAATGGAGTTTCACTTATATCATACGACAAAACTTTTTTTGTTTTGTTTACTATTTGATTATACTCTCTTAAAATTTCCATAAACACTCCAACGATATTCTATCAAAAACAACAAACAAAATCAAAGATTTATCGTTTATTTACAAAACTTTAAACAAAAATTTTAAATTTTTTCCGTATTCGCCAAAATATATTAATTTATTTTTAAATTGCTGTTTAAGTATGCAAGATGAAAAACTTTCGTCAATACAAGTTTTAATTAGATTTGTATAATATAATTCATCTTTTATTGAGTTTAAATTTGGGCAATTAAAATATTGTGCTTCTAATGGAAAATAGTCATAAATGTTGTTAGTGTTTGGTTTAAATTCATTGCCACCAACACATAAAACAAAACTCGAATTGATTTTTGTATAAACAAAACTTACATACTGTATTTCATACGGAATCGGATCGTCTTCAACTATGCTTTCAAGCCAAAAAATAAATTGCTCTGTTATTAAATCCATCATATCAAATTACCTTTAATGCAAACTACAACAATGCCACAAATTATACTTAAAAAAAGAAAAAATAACGCATAATTAAAATAACTAAATTTAACATATAAAAGTTTGGCTGTTGAAATAACTTGCCTAGCCAAATCATAATCCATTTCATCTGGTTTATAAAATGTTGGGAAATTGTATTCTTTTTTTATTTTTTTAACATAATTTATTTCATCATACAACATAATTGTTTTGTAAAACATCAAGTTTATTTTATCAATTTCATTTTTATTTGACTTAATTTTTACCTCTCTTGAAATAAGCGCAATAAAACTGTAAATTACTGAAAGTAAAGCCAACATTATAGTTGCACTTGAAATAATATTTATAACACTGTTATCTGAAAAAAAAGTGCTTGCAAAGGCTATAACTGCAGACGCCAAAGTCATTGTTATACTGTGTTTAGTTTCTGCATATTTTAAATTTTCAAAAAGCCTTTCGTAAATATACTTTAATGTTTGTTTCATAAAAATATATTGTGCAAAAAAAATTTAAATAATCATTTCAGGAATTTCATCTAAACTATAAGTGGAACCATATTTAACTGCAATTTTATTTAAAGTTATTTGAGTTATTATTTTTATTTTTTCATTGGGAAAAATAACATAAAAAACGTTAAATTTATTTTTGGTCATTTTTGCTATTACTTTGTAAATTTTTTCATTGGATTTAATTAATGAAAATTTTATTTGCATGGAATTGCAATGTTGATAATTTGAAAGATTTGAAATTGATATGTAATTATAACTCGATTTTTTATTTGGTTCTAAAATCCCCACAAATAAAAACATTGAAATAATTAATAAATTGGTATTAATTACATTAAAAAACAAACCAAAAATAAATGAAATAACTAAAATTATACTAAATCCTATATTAAAAATTAACGTTATTTTAATCGCTATTTTCCTATCGTACTTTTTTGATAATAAGCCTGCTAAAATTCTGCCACCATCTAAAGGATAGCAAGGAAGCAAATTAAAGGCAAACATTACTATATTTGATATGCAAAATAAATGCGTATAAGGCATGGTTATTGGGAAAATCCACCACATTGCGATACAAAATATAGAAAGGAAAAAATTTACCAAAGGTCCCATTAATGCTATTAAAATTTCATCTTTTGGCAAAAAATTATTTGTTTTGTAATTTAAACAAACACCATAAGGCATAAGCACCATTTTGTCCATTATATATCCAAGTTTTTTAGCCGTTATAAAATGGGCAAATTCATGAACTATTACAGCAAACAAATAAACAAATACACTTTGATATTGTCTAACTATAACAAGAAAAATTAAATACAATACAAAAAGAGGGTGAAGTTTATACTTTTTCATCACATCACCATAAGCAATAATTTTATTAAATTAATTAAAGCAAAAAACATCACAACATATATTGTGATATTTAATGCCCAATTATAAAATACATTAAAATTGACGGTATGTTTTAACAAAAACAATTCTTTTTTTTTAGCTTGCACTACTGTTACTTTTTCGCCAAATTTATCCATATTAGAATATATTCAAAAATTCATTACATTATGCTCTTATTGTGCAAGTACCCCAATAGCTTTTATTCTATTAGATTTTATTACAATATCAAAATTTATTTCATCATTTTCGCCTTGCTTTGCTTCAACGGTAACAACTGGTTGCTCCATATAACATTTTGCTACATTGTATATGTCGCTTTTTAAAACTTCACACATTTTTTCTGGATTATTTTGCTTGTCTTCTATTAATACTTTTTTTAATCTGTTTTCGCCAATTTGCGCAATAGTAAATTTCATCACAGTCTCCTTTTAATATTTCTTCTAAGAGTTCCAAAAAAACCTTTATATTTTTGAGTGCAATCATAAACTTTTTTTGTGCCATTGTGCAAGTTTTCTGCAAGCAGCATCCATGCCCTATTTGAAACGCTTCCACCCAATGCTCCTATGCTTGAAAGGGCTGTTATGTCGTCATCTTCTGGAACAACGCCAAGTATTTGTGTATGTAAAAATTTTATTATTTCATCAACATCAATCATTTCACCATTCATAAGTAAATCTCCACGGACTCTGTTTATTACTAAATATTTTTGATTTAAATTATATGATGACAAAATTGACAATACTTTATCAGCATCTCTTATACTAGAAATGTGAGGAGTTACAACAACAACGGCCTCACTTGCGCACGATACTGCCCTTTTAAAGCCCTGTTCAACGCCTGCAGGACAATCTATAAATATGTAATCAAAACCGTTGTCTAAACTATCAACAACATTTTTTATATCTCTTGCACTTACTTCCTCCCCACGATATGAGTGTGCTGAAGGCAAAACATACAAATTTTCAAAATTATTGTCTTGTACCAAGGCTTGAGTTGCTCTGCATCTTCCCTCTATTACGTCAATTATGTCAAAAACAACTCTGTTTTCTATGCCCATAACTACATCTAAGTTGTTAAGACCTATGTCAACATCTAATATAACAACTCTAAATCCAAGATTGGATAGCGTTGCTCCAAGATTTGCACAAACAGTTGTTTTCCCAACTCCACCTTTGCCACTTGTAAAAACAATTTTTCTTGCCATTTTAACCTCTTTTTAAGTGTATATTTATATTAAAAAAAAATCAAAGGGACATTTTGTTATAAAATGTCCCTTTTAAACTAATTTTGAATTTTACAAATTTAATAATATATTTTGCAACAAATCGTCTTGATTTATTAATGTATACAAACCAGAAATTGTTGAATTATTAGAATCATCGCTTATGTAAACATTAATTCCAAGTTTTTGGCGCAAATACTTTTCTATTCCTATCATTTTTGAATATCCACCACATACAATCACACCATTTCTAACAACATCGCTTGATACCTCTGGCGATAATGTATTAATTGTTGTTTTTATAATCTTGACAACTTCATCAAGAAACATATATGTAGCTTCATAAATATCGCTTGCAGACACAGATAGCAATAAAGGTCTGTTTGAGTTTATATCAACTGCATTAACTTCCATTTGCGCACTGTCGTTTGGATACAAACTACCTATTTGCTCTTTTAATAACTCTGCTGTATTAAGCCCTATTGAAGCTTTATACTTTTGCTGTATAAAATCAACAATGGTTGAATCCAAATTTCTGTCACCCAATGAAAGTGTTGAGCCTTTTATAATTGTGTTTAAATTTATTACGGCACAATCTACTGTTCCGCCGCCAATGTTAACATATAATCTTGCATTGTTTGCTGATATGTTTATTTTTTCGCCAATGGCACAGCACATTATTTGTGGAACTAATGCAATTTCTTTTGCTTTTAAAGCTTTGCACATTGCATAATACTTTTCTTTTTGTTCATCGTTTATTGCAGTTGGAATAGACATTACAATTTTTAATCTATTTAAAAAGTTTGTTTTAATTTTTAATTTTTTAAAAAAATATTTTAATTCGATTATTGCATAATCTAAGTTTACTATTTCACCAGCGTTGATTGGACTAAAAATAATAACGCTATCGTCAGTTTTTCCCAACATATTTTTGGCACTATCACCAATATATCTACATGCGTAATTTTCATTATTTTTTTTAAGCCCTAATAAATTAGGCTGATTTAATATAATTCCTTCATCCTTTTTTACAATCTTTACATTTGAATTTCCAAAATCAATTCCTATAACAGTTTGTTTCATTTGTTACCTTTTAAATTAAAGTTATTTTCACGCTTTGACTTTTATTATTTCTTTGAAAATTTATAATTATACTTTCACTATTTTCTGCCAACATTAACGCATATATTAAATCGTTTCTACAAATGATTGAATAATTTAAACTACCAATATCTATGTTTGTTATAATGTCTCCCACTTGTAATTTTGAATAAGAATTGCCTCCTACTGTGACACTCATTACGCAAACTCCATCTTTGTCAATGTAAGGTTGTTCGTATACTAAACACATAATTTTATCACAAAGTGTTATTCCTAGTTGTGGCAAATTAAATGTTTGTCTTGGTTCTTTTTCATTTAACTTAACAACTTTGTCTAAAATTACTTGAGCTGCGTATACTGGCACTGCGAAGTAAATGTCATTACCATCAATAGAACCCAATGTATTTAATCCTATCAAATTTCCGTACATATCAAACAATGGACCACCGCTGTTGCCGTTTGAAATAGAAGCAGTGTGCTGAATTAATTGTTCATAAACGTCGCCGTCAGATGTTGTATATCTATTCAAACCACTAATATAACCATAAGTACACGAATTTTGCAAGCTATAGTCTAATGGTGTACCTATTGCTATTACAGGTTCCAATAATTGTAAGGGATTTGAACTTTCTATTAACCTATCGCTAATTTCCACATATGGTATGTCGCCATTTTGACACTGTATGATAGCAATGTCTAAGTTTTTATCCGTCCAAAGAACTTCTGCGTAATACGATGAACTTTCGCCATTTGTGCAAACTCTTAATTCATAGGTTGGATTTGACAACACACTTTCAACAACATGATTATTTGTTAAAATGTATCCACCACTATATACACAAATGCCACTTCCAAAACTTAATTCAACATCATTAAAATTTACAACAAATACAGTAACAACACAATCGATGTAAGCATTTACAATCTCAGTTGGCGTTGCATTTTCAGGAACCGATTGAGGAATTTGATAAATTGAATTTGTGCTTTTAGGCATGGAAACAGATTGGTCGATATTTGTGGTTGTATTTTGTGTTTGATTGCTTGTTGTTTGATTGTTTAAATTTATGTTTACAAAGTTAAAACACCCAGTAAATATAACAGAGGCAATTACAACAAATACAAACAATATATATTTTTTTTTCATAATATTACCTCTCCTCTAAACTATTAATCACTTATACATATATGTTAACTCACAAACAAATAAAAGTCAAATATATAAAGTTTTACTTTTTAAATTAAAATTATAATTATAATCCACAAAAAAACTCAAACGGTTTAAATTTAAGTTTGAGTTTTTTGTGTTTTGTATTGAAAATAATTTTATTTTTTTATTAAATTTTGAAATTAAATTATTTGCAAATATTTTTTTAGAATCTTTTTAAAATCTGCCCCAACTTTCATTCCTTGCATAATGTCGAAAGTTGCATTGTCGCTTACTATAGTTTTCATTATAACTGAATCACCCAAAATATCACAGCAAATGTCTACAACTTTTTTACTTCTTGATCTATCTAAGCTTGCTGCAAGTTTAATAATTACACCTAATTTCCTAACGGCATCTAAATCTTCATCTGTTAATATGTCTTTGTATTTAATCCATTCACTTAAAACTACATTGTCAAGATTTTGAAATTTACAAGCAAATCCTGCAAGCAACAAATCTTTATGAGACACACCATTTAATTTGCTATTTACTATTATTTCAAAACTGTAATTAGAATAATTTTCAAAGTTTACCCTTGTGCCACAATCATACATAGATGCAGCTATTCTAAGTGCTTTTACATATGACCTTGGAAGTTTATGCATAACTTTAAGTTGCTTAAACAAAATTATTGCCAAATTATAAACATTTTCAGTGTTTGACATTGGTCTGTCATAAAATATTCTTATTGTTTCAAGGCTATATGTTAACATGTCGCTCAATGGCTTTTCATTTGTTTCTGGAACTATATAATTATATACCAAACCCTCTTCTATTCCACCAGCAGAAACGGAAAAACTTGTTACACTTAAATAATCTAAAATGGCTTTAACAATAGACATTCCTGGAACAAGAGTATCTGCTCTATCCTGACTAATTCCTTTTAATTTTTGTGTCTTGTCTAAATCTAAATCTTTAACTTTGTCAAAAACTGCTTCAAATAGTGTATTAGATACTACATAATTGTTATCAACATCTAGTGGATAGTGTGAAACTTTTTTTGCCAATCTTCCAATGCTAATCATTGTTGAACCCGTTCCAACAAACATAGTTTCTGGATCTAATGTCTTTAAATAATCATATTTGCCAAGTTCTGCTTTAACCATCTCAATTATATCGCTATACGACATCTGTTTATCTGCTAAACTAACAGCACCAAAATTTAATGTTGATACATTTATCAATGTTCTGCGATTATAGTGTATTATATGCGTGTAATTAGGCTCAACATCTATTATAACGCCTTTTGGAACATCAACATAATTTATTACTCCACTATAAACTGCTTTTATTTCATCATCCATAGACAACACATTAAATGAGAATGATGTATTATTATATATTTCATCAAAAAAACTTTTTTGATTTTTGGCATCTCTTATAAAACTTGTGCATATTGAATAAACTTTATTAACTTTATTAGAATCACAAACTTTTCTAAATAATTTTAATATTGTTAATGTTTCTGTGATTTTATTAGCAGGAACAATACCTTCACTAGCAACATATTTGCCAAGTTTTATATTTTCCGTTACTCTATCAAAAACATTATAATATCCACCTTGTTCTACATCTAGTATCAATAATTTCAAATTGGTTTCATCAATTTCTATAATAGCAACTTTTTCCATTTTTTTCCTCTTCAATTAAATTATCTATTTATTGTAATAGCGCTAACCGGACAAACGGCTTCACATGTACCACATTTAATACAAATATCTGGGTTAATTTTTGCCTTATTGTTTTCATCAAAAGAGATGGCTCCAACTGGACACATTCCCACACAAGTTCCACATCCAATACATTTTTTTGAGTCAACCATAAATAAAATCGCTCCTTTAACGACTAATTCTAACATATAAACTCAACTTTGTCCACCATAATTATTTATTTTTAAATAATTTAACAAATTCAACTATGCTTAAAAAGATTAAAAATATACCAAATAATATTTTTAGTATGGATTGGTCAATTAAATTTGCCAAAAGACTTCCTAAAATTGCGAAAACTATTCCTGAAATTATCAGCAACGGCAAATACTTAAATTCTATCAATTTATTCTTATAATGAATAATTATAGCAATTATTGACATTGGCAAAAAGGCAATTAAATTATATCCTTGAGCTACAATTTGACTAATTTCAATAAAAATGGTCAATAATGGAATGAGCAGCGTTCCTCCACCCATTCCCATTCCTCCTATTACACCAGCTAAAAAACCAAAAATAATAAGAACATACCACATTATATCACCATTTTAATGCCAGCAACCAACATAATTACTGCAAAAATTCCCCTAATCCATTTAGAATTTAATTTTTTTAAAGCAAAAGCGCCTAATATGCCACCTATAATTGCTCCAGCAGTAACTAAAATAAGTTCAATAAAATCTAGGCTGTTTTTATATATGTACACAAACGAACTCACAATGCACAGTGGCAAAATCACGCAAAGAGTTGTTGCATGTGCCTTTTTGTTTTCAAGTTTTAAATATTTTTCAAACATTGGCACGCACACCATACCACCACCACCACCAAAAAAACCATTGACAAATCCAACAATAATTCCACAAATTGCTATCATGATTTGTTTTTTGCTTTTATTATTTTTTTTCATAAAAATATTGTTGCACAAATGTTAAAAAATATTTGCAAATAATTTAAAGATGTTTTATACTTGTACAGTTATATTATAATCATATTTAAAAGGTGAATTAAATGGCTAACTCAAAAAAAATCAACAAAGTTTTTACATTTATTTATGTAATTTTCACTGCAATATGCATATCTGTTTTATTGCAACTTCCATTATTAAAAACAGCTTATGCTCAATCAGTTGCATCAAACGAAGTAGCAATTACAAACAGCGATTTTGATAGCTCTTCTTCCACAGCTTTACAGTCAACCCCAAACGGTTGGTCTAAACAAGGCACAAGCACAGGCAAAAGTGGAATAATAAGTACTAGTGATGAAACTTTTTCAAACAGGGCTTCTTCTTATGCTTTGTCAAACACTAAAAATCCAGATGTTCCCTACACCATTCAGGGAATGGAACTTGATGATCATGTTCTTATGATAAATGCAAATTCAACGTCAACATCTAATGAATCAAATCATATGGGCTACAAATCAAACACAATCGGTCTTGAAAGTTATTCGTACTATAAATTAAGCATTTGGACTTTAACGCAAGAAGATGCAGTCGCATCCATTTACATTGATGGATTTGATGCAGATGTTAAAAACACTTCTTTTGAAAGATACTCTTCAACAGTTTGGACAGAATATAGATTTTATTTTGCAACAGGAATTGACCAAAAAGACATTTCGATTGAACTATGGTTAGGTAGTAAAGAAAAAGATTCTAAAAGTGCAGTATTTTTTGATCATGTAACCATGTATAAAATATCTGGAAATTACTTTGAAGATGAAATCAACAACACTTTTGAAAGAAAAAATGTTGTCGATTTACGAGATTATGAAACTCCTTTAATCGAAAATGCAGATTTTGAAATAGGAGATAAAACCGGCTGGAAAGTTATAGGTTACATGCCAACAAATTCCAATTCAAAAATAGTTGGCGTTGACAATCGCGCAAGCATGGAATCATTGGGAATTGAATATTTGGGTTCAAGTTTAAGTCCAAACAACAACTTTGCTTTTGTTTTATATTCAACATCAAACAAAGCCGTTTCTTTAGGTTATGAAAGTACACCGTTTAATGTTTTGCCTTATGAAACATATAAAATAACGGTATGGGCAAAAATATCCTCTAATTTTAACGGTAAAGCTCAATTAGTTTTACAAGAAGGAGATGATGTTTCTAACTTTTACGGTGAAGAATATAAAGATTTTTACACTCCAGTAAGTAAAACAATAGACATAACATCAAACACAACAAACACTTTAACCAATAATTATACTCCATATTATTTTTATGTAAAAGGCCATGACTTGTTTGAAACTTCTTTTACATTGCAACTTTGGTTAGGAACAAGCAAAGAAGGTGCAACCGGCAGCGTAATTTTTGATGACATAAGTTTTGAAAAAATATCATGGTCAAACTTTGACAATGCCGAAACTACAAACTCTGCAACTTTGTCACTTTCCACAACAACAGGTTCCCCTTCTGTTGCAAACGGTACATTTAACTCGGCCGATGCTTTAGAAAAAAATTTCGAATATCCTGTAACCCCAAGTGATTGGACTAGTCATGTAGAAGATGCCTCAAAAGCTGTTTATGGAATAATTAACACATACTCACCTTTCTATGAAGCAAATAAAAGCAACTTTGGTGGAGCAAAAAATCCTAACAATCCAACTGGTTCAGCTGGAGATATTTACAACGACGTTAATAATGTGTTAATGCTCTACAACAAACAAGCGACATATCAATCGGTTATGAGTCAAGAATTAACAACTACAAAAGAAAGTTATCAAAAGATTTCATTCGACTATAAAACAATTTTACAATCAACAAATAATAAGTTAATGAATGTTTATATTTTAGATGAAGATGATAACGTACTATTTAGCGACGAAGGAATATACAACTCAAATTGGAGCAAATATGAACTTTTGATAAGATCGACAACATACCAAAACACTTTTAAGCTTGTTATTAGTTTGGGCAATGAAAACAATCCCGTTTCTGGATTTTTGTACATTGACAATGTCAAATTTGAAACAGATTCTGCGATGACCGATGATTTATATGAAAATTATGTACAAGTTAATAAATCTCTAGATTTTAATTTCTCAAATTTCAATTTTGTATCACCTGATCAAAACTATGGAATGTATACACCATACAGATACGAACAAAATTTAGAAATTGGCGATGTTTCCGAAAATGGCGATTTAGTTGCTTACGGTGGCATAATTGATGGCGATAATAACATATTTGGAATAACAAACAGTGAAAACAATACCGAAGTTTTAAAATACATGCCTGCTTTTAAATCTAACACAGTTTCAAAATACACATTAACAGCAAAGGAAACGCTTTCTTTTGAAGCTGGCAAGTATTATAAATTAAGTGTAGACATATACACAAGATTTTCAGGAAATTTAGAACAGCCAGAAAAAGATGAAGACGAAAAATTAAAATATGGTGCCCTATTTAGTTTAAAGGGTATTGATAAACAATTTGAAACAATTGTATCCAATGACAAGTGGACAACGTATACAATGTATCTTGAAGTTTCAGAAACGACGGATGCTAATTTGGTATTTGGAATTTTAAATGAAAGTGCAGAAATTCAAGGTCAAGCTTTCTTTGACAGTTTAAGTTTTGAAACAGTAGAAAAAACAGAATATGATCAAGCAAAAATGCAAGCAAACAATGACTCAACTTTACTTGTTGTAACAGCAGAAGAGGCAACTGCAACCGATGATGACGAAGTGACCGATCCTAACGATACAGACATGAGCACATTTTGGTATCTTGTTCCTTCACTAATCATGTTTGTTGCTCTTGTTATTGCTTTATCATCTTACTTTATGAAAAAAGTAACAATTAAAAAATGGGAAAGAAAAAGAGTTAACGAATTTGATAGAAATTCAACATTGTATAGGGATGTTGTTAGACAAGAGGCTGAACAAATAAGAGATAGCAAAATAAAAGAACTCGAAAAAGAAATTGGAGAAATTGAACAAGAAATTGCAAAAATTGAACAGCAACACAAAGAAAATTTGAAAAAACAAAAACAAACTGTAAACAGAAGTGTTACAAGAGAAGCTGAAAGAGATTTTAAAGCTTATGCACAAAAGCATACAAAGTTAGAAAATCAAATAGAATCTATTAAAGCAAAAATAGAAACATTAAATATGCCTGAATATTTACTTTCTGTTCAAAGAAGCATTATTCTTGAAAAAGTTAAAAAAGAAAAACAATCAAAAGAAGCTGAAATTAAAAAAAATAGAGAACAAAAAAAACTTCAAAAAAAAGCAAATAAAGATTAACATATAAAAAACTCCAGCAATAGCTGGGGTTTTTTATCTTGGTCTATCTTGCAATTCTTCTAATATTTTTGTTAAAATTACAACGTGATTTTCCTCTTGTTTAACAATTTCTTGTATTACCTTTTTAACTAATTCATTGTCAAGTTGAGATATTATTTTTTTATAGTCTGCAATGGCTTGTTTTTCTCCTTGCAAGTCTATTTTTATCATCATTATTTGATTTGAATTATATGGAACAAATCGCGTGGTAAAGAAATTTGCAGGTATTGGTGGATAGTGTGTGTAAATTGGCGCAACTCCAAGTCGTATAAGCATTTGACCAAGCCATTCTAAATGTGTCATTTCTTGAATAGAAATTTCTTCTAATTGCTTTGCTATATCTTCCCTTTTTTGATACGAAAATTGAAATATCTGATATGTATAAAGTAAAATTGCCAGCAATTCACTTTTACTTGAAGCATATGCTGGAGAAATTATTCTAGCAGTTTTTAAATCTTTGCTTATTAAATCAAAGTCCACTCCAGCGACCTGAGTGTCACTTTTAATAATTTTTTGTCCATTTTGATTATTTTGTTTTCCATCTATACTCTCATTTGGGCCGTACTCTACATCTTCCATAAAAAAACAACTCCTTTTTGCAATATATATGCAAATTCAGAGTTGTTTGTTAACTATACATTAAATCTAAACAACATTACATCGCCATCACAAACCACGTAATCTTTTCCTTCTATTCTTACTTTTCCATTTTCTTTTGCTTTTAAATAAGAACCAGCGTCAACAAGATCTTGATATTTAACCACTTCTGCCTTAATAAATCCCCTTTCAAAATCTGTGTGAATTTTCCCTGCTGCTTGTGGAGCCTTTGTGCCCTTTTTTATTGTCCATGCTCTTACTTCTGTTTCCCCAGCAGTTAAATAACTCATTAGCCCCAAAAGGCTGTAACCAGCTTTAACAAGTTTGTCCAGTCCACTTTCTTTAATGCCAAGTTCTGCTTTAAACATTTCTCTTTCATCTTTATCAAGTTTTGTCAATTCTTCTTCTATTTTTGCACAAAGAGCTATTGTTTCTGCATTTTCTTTTTTGGCGTATTCTTTAACTTTTAAAACATATTCATTATCGTCTTTGCCAATATCTTTTTCAGAAATATTTGCACAATATATAACAGGTTTTGTTGTAAGCAAGAAAAATGAGTTTGCTATTTTTTGTTCTTCTTCGTCTAAAACAACTGTTCTTGCATTTTCTCCTTTTTCAAGAGCTGTTTTAAGTTTTTTTAATACATTTAATTCTTGCTCTGATTGTTTTTCGCCAACTCGTGCAAGTTTAAAAAGTTTATCATATCTTTTTGACACTGTTTCAAGGTCTGCAAGAATTAATTCTAGATTTATTATTTCAATATCTCTTATTGGGTCAACACTGTCATTAACATTTATTATGTTTGGATCGTCAAAACATCTAACAACATGACAAATTGCATCAACTTCACGTATATGACTTAAAAATTTGTTGCCAAGCCCCTCGCCTTGGCTAGCACCTTTAACAAGTCCTGCAATATCAACAAACTCTATTGATGCAGGAGTTATTTTTTTTGTATTGTACATCTTACCCAAAACTTCTAATCTTTCATCTTTTACATCCACAACACCAACATTTGGCTCTATTGTGCAAAATGGATAATTTGCACTTTCTGCACCAGCCTCTGTTATTGCGTTAAACAGCGTGCTTTTTCCAACATTTGGCAACCCAACTACTCCTATTTTCATATTTTTCCCTTTTAATATAATTTTTTAATATCCCATGTTGTCGTTTGTTTGTTATCTTTAAGAATAATACCTAACGCATCTAATTCATCTCTTATTTTATCTGCTTCAACATAGTTTTTTTGTTGTTTTAAAATTGTTCTTTCTTGTATTTTTTTATTAATATATTCTTCTTCTAAATTTAACTCTTTTAAATATTTTTGTTTTGTTTGTTCAATAAATTCTTGAATATTATGTTTAAATATTCCCAAAACATCTTTTATTTTATCCAGAGCAAACAAAATTGAGTTAACTTGTTTATTGTCATTGTATGTTGAAGATTTTGAAAACAATGAAAACAGTTCTGCAATAAATTTTGCGCTGTTAAAATCGTCGTCCATGCAATCAATAAACAAATTTAAAACGCTCTCATCATAATCTTTAACTTGACTACTTTGTTTTGCAAGTTCAATTTTATTTAAAGCATTATAAAAATAATACAAATTTTTTTCTGCTTGCTTAAACGAATTTTCGCCCATGTCTAATGTTGACGTGTAATGATTAATTAAAACTGCCAATCTTAACACTTCTGGATCGTAATTTTTTAATACATCTTTCACCAAAACAAAATTGCCAAAACTTTTACTCATTTTTTGACCATCTACAGTTATTAATCCATTATGCAACCAATAGTTTGCCAATGGGCACCCATTTTCACAACTGCTTTGCGCAAGTTCGTTCTCATGATGTGGAAAAATCAAGTCTTTTCCACCGCCGTGAATATCTACGGTATTGCCCAATATGTGTTTAATCATTGTTGAACATTCGATATGCCATCCAGGTCTTCCTTTGCCCCATGGAGACTCAAATCCAAATTCATTATCGTCAACACTTTTCCACAGCGCAAAATCTAAAGCATCCCTTTTATTTTCAGCCGTTTCAATCCTTACAGAATTTATTAATTCATCTATTTTTCTATTGGATAAAACACCATAATTTGAATACTTTTTTACACTGAAATAAACATCTCCGTTATCAGTAGTGTAAGCATATCCCTTATTAATTAAATCTTTTACAAAATCTATAATTTGGGGTATAAAATTTGTTACTCTTGGCTTTACATTTGGTTGGCTTACACAAATCTGACTCCACACTTTTTCTATTGTTTGTATTCTTTGATTTGCAAGCTTTAAAGGTGAAATATTTAATTCTTTAGCTTGATTTATAATTCTGTCATCAACGTCTGTATAATTTGAAACATATATAACCTCATAGCCTTTAAATCTTAAATACTGCGAAATCATATCAAATGTAATAACTTGTCTTGCATGACCCAAATGTGGTTCACCATTTACAGTCATTCCACAAACATACATTTTTACGCGATTTGGCTGTTGTGGAATAAATTCCTCTTTTTTTCTGTGTAATACATTATAAACTTTCATAAATTTTACTTATTCCTCTATTTGCGATATTGTATTATTTGATTGTTTTTTTAATTTTAGAATTTTAAAATTAAAAATAAATTTTTTATTTTTATATGAACATACACTGCAAACAAGTGCAGAAACTACTGCTCCAAAAAAATCAAAAGACAAATCTAACATAGTATCTAATAAAGCATTTTGCCCTACCAAAGAAATTCCGTTTGCATATTGGTAATTTTGCATATTTAAGTTGAGCAAACTATCAAAGGCAAATTCATACAATTCCCAACACACACCAAGCGAAATAGAAAAGCAGAAAACAAAAATAA
>CALWKJ010000010.1 GCA_944381225.1 uncultured Clostridia bacterium
GGTCACTACTCTCGTGCGAAGCATGTCTTCGCTTTCAAGCAGTGCTTTGTTTTTTTGTTGACCTTTTGGCTTGCTTTTTTAAAATTTAAACAATTTCAAAAATTTGGTGGCGATGAGTAGATTCGAACCACTGACCTTGCGGGTATGAACCGCACGCTCTAGCCAACTGAGCTACATCGCCAAAAACAACTTTCTCAAATTGCTAAGTGATTATATCTTATAAATAGTCGTTTGTCAACATTTTTTTCTATATATACTTATAAAATTTTATTCTTATTTAAAACAATGGAGATTCCATATAGTCTGGAATTTTAATGTTCAATAATTTTAATATTGTTGGGGCAACATTGCATAATTTTCCCCTTTTTAATTTTACTTTTTTATTTTTTTCACTAACAAGCCAAAGTGGAACTGGATTTGTTGTATGACTTGTTAAAATGTTTCCATTTTTATCAATCATTTCTTCTGCATTTCCATGGTCGGCAGTAATAATACAATCTCCTCCAGCCATTAATGTAGCAAGCGCCATTGCGTACGCACATTTGTCAATAACTTTTATCGTTTCCTTTGTTGCTTCCATGTTACCTGTATGCCCCAGCATATCCGCGTTTGATAAATTGACCAAAATAAAATCATATTTTTTTTGTACTATTTGTCTTAAAACTTCATCTGTAATCTCATAAGCTTTCATTTTGGGAACAACTGAATAGTCTTGAACATTTTCTGATTCTATTAATTTTCTATCTTCGCCGTCATATGGCTTTTCTATTCCTCCATTAAAGAAAAATGTTACATGAGCATATTTTGTTGTTTCGCTTATGTGAAGTTGTTTTAATCCCTCTTTTGAAATTATGCTTGATAAATTGTTCTCAATTTTTTCAGGTGGGAACGCAATCAATACATTTTTAAACGTTTCATCATATTCTGTCATGCAACAAAATTTTAAATCATGTATGTTTTTTGTTTCAAATTCTTTAAATTCGCTTTGAGTAAAAGCCCTTGTGATTTCCCTTGCTCTATCTGTTCTAAAATTATAAAAAATTACACCGTCATAACTATTAATTGTTTTTGCCTTACCAATTATGGTTGGCAAAACAAACTCATCAAAAACGTTTGCTTCATAGCTTTCTTCAACAGCTTTAACTGCAGAGGTATAATACCTTTCTGCTCTGCCAAGTGCCATCATGTCATATGCTTTTTCAACTCTATCCCATCTGTTTTCCCTGTCCATAGCATACACTCTGCCAATTAAAGAAACAATTTTTGCTTTATCTTTAACTTTGTTTTCAAATTCTTTAATAAAGTTTAAACCACTATTTTTTAAAGTATCTCTCCCATCTAATATTGCATGAACACAGATGTTTTTAATGCCCTTATCATTTGCCATGTCAATTAATGCATAGAGATGATTTATATGAGAATGTACTCCACCATTTGACAATAGTCCAACAAGATGCAAATTTGAATTGTTTTTTAAAACATGCTTAATTACCTCACAAAAAGCTTCATTTTTAAAAAATTCTCCTGTTTTTATTGCGTTATTAATTCGAGGCAAATCTTGATAAACAATTCTACCAGCGCCAAGATTTAAATGCCCCACTTCACTATTACCCATTTGTCCAGCATTGAGACCAACAGCTTCGCCACTTGCTAAAAGCGTTGTGTGAGGATATATTTTTAATTTATTCAAATGAGGTGTGCCACTAAGTTTTATTGCATTGCCAAATTTTTTTTTATTTATTCCAAATCCATCTAAAACAATTAAAGTTACCATGTTTATATGTTAAGTATTCAACTTAAAATAGTCAAGCAGATTGCAACTAAAAAACAACGGCAACATGCCGTTGTTTTATTTTTAAATAAATTAATAATTAAATTCTGCAACGCTAAAGCCTCTTTTTGATTTTTCTTCTTCAATTTGCGTTGCCAACAAATTTCTAACCCGACTAGGATTTTTTACATTAATCAGAGCAAAATTTGGAGTGCTTTCGTCCTTTGAATACAATAATATTGTTCCAACTCCAAATATCTTTTGCCACAATGACGAAGTCATAGAAATATCATATATTCTGTACAAATTTACTTCTTCTTCCTTTGTGGAAAATATACCTGTTTTTACAAAAATTTTTGTCCACTCTTCAGTGCAAACCAAATCGTAAACTGTGAAAGAAATAGGCATTCCTAAAATTCTTTTTCTATCATGCCATTTAACTTCAGCCCCTTGACCCCATTTGTTAGCCATAATTTGCTCCTTACAAAAATATATTACATTAAACTTAAAAAAATGTCCAGCATTTTATTTGCTTTTAATTGTATACTTTTATAAAATTATGCTATATTTAATATATAGGAGAATTGCAATGAAACGAAAAGCAATGTTAAGCGGGGCTTTAATTCTTTCAGTTTTATATTCATTTATGCTTGTTGGCACAATTATTTTGGCTGTTTCTGCTGTTGTGTACTATTTTATGGGGCAGTCAGTTCAAATAATAAATGACTTATTTCTCCCATTGCTTAACCCATTTCTTGTCATGGGAAAAGTATGGATGCTTGTTTTTGTGTTTTTAACAATAATCGCATGTGTTTTTATGCTTGTTTTGTCAACGCGATTTATAAAATATTCAAGTGCCGAAAAAGATATGTTTTTAAGAAAAAAATCCATGATGATTTTTTATTTAATTTGCTTGATTTTGGCAATGGGTGGCTACAGTTACTGGTTTGCATACAATTTATCTAAGTTCACCTTTAATGCAAAAACGCTTGTAAATGTGGTTTTAATAATTATAATTTCTCTGCATTTAATAAGTGCAATTTTAATTTGCATATCTATGGGCAAGGAATTGACTTTTTCAAATCAACAAATAACAGTGCAACCTGTTGCTCCTCAATCTCAAAATCGACCAGCAATTTACACTGCTGGGCTTGAAGAACAAGTTGAAGAACAGGTTGAAACAAAAACTCAGGAAACAAAAAAATCACCACAACATCTTGAAGAAAGTTTGTCGTCAAAAAAGTTAATTGAAAGTATTGGAAAACTCGAACAAATGCGTAAAGAAGGGTCCATTTCTGCAGTTGAATACACTCAACTAAGAGGTCAATTAATAAAAAAATTTACAAAATAGTTTATGTATAACTAGCAAATATATCGTCGTATGTAATAAATGGTTGAAATTTTTTTGGCAGAAATTTTTCAACATCAAAATACATATAACGCAAATCATTCATACAATTAATTAAAACATTTTTAATTTCAAGAGCTTTTGTCTCTTGATTTTCTATTTTTTCAATCTTTTGTATTTTTTCACACAAAAAATGTGTTTGTTTTTTTAACAACTCTATTTTTTCATTCATTTCAAAAATGTATTTCAATTCTTTTTCAGTATCTAATTTTAAGCTTTGTTTTTTGGTTATATATTTCATGAAATACAATAAATAATCCTCTAGCTTTGGAATTATATATTTCATTGACATTTTTCTCATTGTTCTAGCCTCTAATAGTGCTTTATCACAATAATCATTTACAAAGATGTTGTATTTAATTATAATTTCGTTTTCGCTCATTATATTGTTATCTTTTAATAATTTTACATTTTTACTGTCAAGTAAGCACTTAAAAGAGTCAATGCAACATGATTGAGAAACAAGCCCTCTGCGTTTTGCTTCTTCTTCCCAATTTTTGCTGTAGCAATTCCCATTAAATATAATTCTTTCATGCTTTTTAATTTTTTTAGCAACAATTTCTTTTATTGCTTGATTAACGTTTACAGATGCTTTTAAAAATTCATACATTTCTTTTAATTCTGAACCAACAATAGTTGCCAATACACAATTACAAAGTGTGGGATTTTGCGATGCTCCCAACATTCTAAATTCAAATTTATTTTCCGTAAAAGCAAATGGGGAAGTTCTGTTTCTATCGCAATTATCGCTTACTGTTTTTGCAATACCAAAAGCTTCCAAATCCAAAGCGCGCTTAGTTTTTTTATTAGGTATGTCGTTAATAAAATTATTAATACGCTCCAACATATCTTTCCCAACATAAACAGATATAATTGACGGAGGTGCCTCATATCCTCCCAGCCTTAAATCATTTGTGTAACTAGATACCGAGGCTTTTAATAAGTCGTAGTGTTTATCAATCGCAGATATTACTGCTGTAAAAAACAACATAAAAACCTTTTGCTCACAACAGTTATAATCTAATAAATTAACTCCTTCATCTGTTGATATTGACCAATTATTGTGTTTTCCACTTCCGTTTAATTTATAAAAAGGCTTCTCATGAAAAACAACTTGCAGATTGTGTTTATTTGCTACGTTTTGCATAATGTCCATCAAAAGCATGTTTTGATCCGTTGCTATATTTGCGTCCCTGTAAACAGCAACAATTTCATGTTGCAATGGTGCAACTTCGTTATGTTGAATTTTTGCTAAAATGCCAACCTTCCACAATTCTCTGTCAAGGTCGTGCATAAACGCACTTATTTTACTATCTATTTTGCAAAAATAATGTCCAAAATCCTTTTGATTTTTAACTGTATCATCAAAAAAAAGTGTTCTAAAACAAGAGACCATATCAATTCGTTGATTAAAAACTTCTTTGTCTATTAAGAAAAACTCTTGTTCCATTCCAGATTTACAACTAACAGATTTTACTTTGTAATTTAATAGTTGTAAAATTTTTTTAGATTGTGTATTCATAAAGTCCATTGCTCTTAATAATGAAGTTTTTTCATCAAGGGCCAATCCTGTGTAGCTGCATAAAGCTGTTGGTATGTATAAGATTTTGTTTTTATTAAAATCTTCTTTAATAAAAATTGGACTAGAATAGTCCCAAACAGTGTATCCTCTTGCTTCAAATGTTAATCTTTCTCCACCACTAGGAAAACTTGATGCATCAGTTTCGCCTTTTATTAAACAGTTTTCATTAAAAACATTAATAGAATTTCCTAAATTGTCAAAATCTAAAAAACTTATTTCCTTCCCTGCACTTTTACCATGCAATGGAAAAAACCAATGAGTATAGTGTGTAGCCCCCATTGAAATAGCCCATTTTTTTATCGCTTTTGCTATTTTTTGAGCCAAAGACAAATCTAAACTCTGTTTTGTTTCTTTTATTTTAAGAAATTTTTTAAATGCCTTTTTACTAATATATTTTTTTAATTTTTCATCTGTAAGAACATTACATGCAAACAATCCGTTTTGAATAATACTGTCCTCCTACATACAAAAATTATAATGTAGAATAATAATTCTACACATATTTATATATGCAGTTTAAAAGAATATTGCAAATTTAAATTTTAAGTTTTTTTATTTTTTCCCAACTGTAATAATCTTTGCCAAAGTGCCCGTAACAAGCAGTGTCTTTATATATTGGGCATAGCAAATTTAATTCATCAATTATATTTTGCGTAGAGAAATCAAAATTTTTTTGCACTATTTCATATAATTTATTTAGTTCGATTTTTTGTGTATTAAATGTTTCAATGTACAAACTTGTTGGGTATTCCATTCCAATTACATAACTCACAGACACCTCGCATCTGTCAGCCAAATTATTCGCCACTATGTTTTTTGCAACATATCTAGCATAATAAGCCCCACTTCTGTCAACTTTGCTTGCGTTTTTGCTAGAAAAACAACCTCCTCCAACTTTTCCCACACCGCCGTAAGTATCTACAATTATTTTTCTTCCAACGCAACCACTATCAGCAAAACTCCCCCATATTGTAAACTTTTTTGAAGGATTTATAATAATTTTTAAATTGTCTGTTTTTAATGCTTTGTATTTTTTTAACACCTCATCTATTACATTGTTTTTTACAATATCACATATTTCTTTGTATTTTAGGTTTTCAGTATGTGAAATAGAAATTAACAAACTGGATATAGAAACGGGTAAATCATTAATATATTCTACCGTAACCTGAGATTTTGCATCTGCTTTAAATCTTTTGTCTGTTTTTCTATAACCTTCGTAAACTTTCATTAAATCATGCGCGATATTTATTGGCATAGGCATATAATTGTCACTTTCGTTTGTTGCATAACCAAAAACCATGCCTTGGTCATTTGCCATAATTTTTTCTTTAATTACTGCCTCATTAATGTCTGGAGATTGTAATGATATTTCTTTAATAATTTCAAATTCACAATCATATCCAATTTCTTTTAAAACATTTTTTGCTATTTTATCATAATCAATTTTGGCATTGGTGCTCGCCTCTCCGTAAATAAAAAGTTTGTTGTTTTTTATTGCACATTCTACAGCCATTTGAGAATTTGGATCTTGTCTTAAAGCTTCATCCAAAAAACTATCTGCAATAATATCGCAGGTTTTGTCTGGATGCCCACAATTAACGCTTTCACTTGTTATAAACTTTTTCATAATCATCTCCCATTTTATAATAACAATTTTAATGTATATATTATAATATGATTAACGAGTATTGACATTTTAACAAAAAAAGTATAAAATATTTTGGTAAAAATCAGCAATAAAAAGTTGATTAAATTTTTTAAATTTATATTTGGAGGTTAGATTATGGAAAGTTCTTTAATTAACTCTAACATTTATATAAATCTTGGTAAAAATCTTGTAAAAAATAAATGGAAAAATATTAAAATTTGTACAACTTTTTCAGATATGCAAAAAAAAGGTGTAACGATAAAAGTTTTTAATTCTAATTCTTTAAACTTTATTAAAGAAATTAAAAAAACAAACGAAATTGTATGTTGCAATTTAGCAAATCAAATTGGCGTTGCTTGTTTACCATGCGAAATGGCTCATAAAGATGATGTAAATGGTATTATCACCAAACAAAACTTAAACAGAAATCAAAAAATTATTTCAGCAGCAGGAATTTTATATGGAACGACAAATTCATATTCAAATTTTAAAAAATCTCTAGAAATGCTCCAAAAATCTTATAAATTTAAATTGGACAAAGATGAAATACTATTTCACATATATAAAATTGCCGTTATTGATCTTTTAACTTTTCAAACCGATAGACATAAGTACAATGTACCATTCATTGTTGAAAAGGAAAATGATGGCAAATCATTAAAGCCTTATCCAATTTATGATAATGAATTTGCATTTGGTCTTAGATTTTTATACAAAAAATTGGTAAATAAACAAGGCAATAAAAATTTTGATGAGACAGAATTTTTAAAACAATACTGTCATGACGCTATGTGTATTACTTTTAGTAAAAAACATAGCTACAATTATGAGGACTTGGTTGACGAACTAATAGTTTTAAGCAAATCAAATCCATTATATAAAACTTTTCTTCTTAATGCCATAAATAGTATAAATATTGATAAATGTTTAAACGATATAAAGAAAAAAGGCGTTATTTTAACCAAAGAACAAGAAGACATATATTCTAATTGTATAAACTTATCTAAGAAAATATTTGTTAAAGAATTGTTAAAACATAAAATATTAACTAAGAAACAAAAAACTGCACTTAATGCCGAACAAAATCTAAATTTATAATAATTACAAAGGGAGATGCAATGCAAATAAGCAAAGAAGAATTAAACTTTTTAAATTTAGTTTTGCAAAAAATAGAACAAAAAATTAAAGACACAGAAAGTTCTAATAAACGCTTGCTAGAAAGTTTAAAAGATAACATGAAATATATGTGGGAGAGCATATATGAAATGGACAGCCAAGAAAAAGCTTTTGTAAAAAATCAAATGGCCATGCTTGACCAAACTCAACAAGACAACATAAAAGAGTTGATTTCCTATAAAGCTGCGTTAAAATCTCCCTATTTCGGCTCTATAGATTTTGACAGCAATGAAGAGGGCTTTTTGTCGTATAAAATAGGACTAAAAGGAATAAAAGAGGACACAAAAATATATGTTGTAGATTGGCGAGCCCCTTTTAGTGAACTGTACTATAATTTTGATGTAGGATATGGAGAGTATTTTACAGGTGAAAATCTTGTTACTGGAAACATAAAAAGCAAAAAGCAATATAAAATTGAAAACGGAAAAATGATATTTTGTATTGAGAGCGATATAAAAATTGACGACCAGGTTCTTCAGGAAGTTTTGGCAAAAACAACAAGTGAAAAAATGAAAAATATTGTTTCTACAATTCAAAAAGAGCAAAATGCAATAATTCGAAAAGAAACATCTAAAAATTTAATAGTACAGGGAGTTGCTGGCAGTGGGAAAACATCTATTGCATTGCACAGAATTGCTTACTTGCTATATAAAAATAGGAGAACGCTACAATCTAGTTCAATACTCATAATATCACCCAACAAATTTTTTTCTGATTATATTTCAAATGTTTTGCCAGAATTGGGAGAACAAAACATAGCAGAAACCGTTATGGACCAAATTTTAAAGGAAGAACTTAACATAAAAGAGCGAATAGAAACAAAATCTGAACAAGTTGAACGGCTTTTAAATGACGAATTTGAAATAAAGATATGTGGAATAAAAAACAGCATGCAATTTTGCAACGATATACAAAAATTTTGTAACGACTTTTTTAATGAAACATTTATTCCTAGTGATGTTTTTTATGAAAATTTCTTAATATGCGACGCACAAACTTTAAAAGAAATGTATTTAGAAAAATACAAATCAAGACCAGTTTATTTAAAAATTAATTGGATAAAAGACTATTTATTTTATAAAGCAAAAGAATTTGATTTGAAATATTCAAAAAATGCCATAGAAAAAGATTTAAAACCTATGTTTAAATGTTTAAATATTTTTAGTGCTTATCAAACATTTTTAAAAGAGTATTATCATTTAGATTTTAATCAAAACAAAACAATTAAATTTGAAGATGCCATTGCCCTGTTGTACATAAAACAATATATTTATGGTTACACAACTTTTAACAACATAAAGCATTTATTGATTGACGAATTTCAAGATTACAGTCCACTGAACTATAAAATAATAAACAACATGTTTCCTTGCATAAAAACAATTTTGGGAGATGTTAGTCAAGACGTTTCCGGCACTCAAACAAAAATACTAGAAAATCTTAAAAATTTAGATTCAACAGAAAGCGAAGTTATAACATTAAACAAAAGTTATCGCTCTACTTATGAAATATCTTCATTTGCAAATGAGATAATAAATAGAAAAAATGTTGACATTGTAAACAGACATGGCAAAAATGTTCAAATAGTAAAATACAATTCAAATATGCAAATTATAGACTTTATAAACAATTGTTTAAATGAATTTAAAAACAGCAACTTTAAAACAATTGGAATATTGACAAAGTCAATTAAACAATGTGAAGAAATAAACAATATTTTACAAAATAAAATAAAATACACACATCTTACAATAAACACAACGCAATTTCAAGAAGGTGTTATGCTTGCCCCAACATTTTTAGTTAAAGGATTGGAATTTGATGCCGTTATTGTACTTGACGCAGATGACGAAAATTTTAAAACTGAAATAGACAAACAAGCATTGTATGTTGCTTGCACAAGAGCAATGCATGATTTAAAAATATTATTTAAAAATAATTTAACAAAATTTATAAAACTTAAACATTAATGATATTTTTAACAAAATTTTGTATATTTTTATAAAATATTTGGGCTATATCGTTTTTAGAATAGCCCTTTTTTAATAACTGAATTTTTAAATTGACAATATTATTATATGATTTTAAATTTTCTGGTAAATCTTTTGTTCCAAAAAAATCTGAACCTATACACAAATTATCAATGCCAAACTTATTTGCAAAATAATCTATGTTTTTAACAATATCCCCTATATTCACTTTTTGCTTGGAAATGTATTTCCCAACAAAATATAATCCTATGATACCTTTTGATTGAACAACATCTTGTATCTGTTCACAATTTATATTTCGTTTGTCATCAATCACCTCTGAAAATCCTGTGTGAGAAAAGAATATAGGTTTTTGTGTTATTTTTATAAATTTTTTATAACTTTTTAGATTCATGTGTGAACAGTCAATTAAAATGTCATTATTTTCTAATGTTTTTATTAAGTTAATTCCTTTTGTTGTCAATTTTGCATCACTATATGCCCCACCGCAAAATTTATTCTCATAATTCCAACACATACCAACATAAAAAGGTTTTATCTTTAATATTTCATCCAGCATGTGTTCTTTATAAAAAAACATATCTTCAATACAAATTTTTGCTTTGTAATTGCTTTTTTCATTAAATTTTTTTAGTATTTTATTTTTTTCTATAATTTTTTTTAACGCATTATTTAGTTCAGTTGTCCAAACAGGTGCAAATAAGCCACTTAAGTACTGCTCATTATCTTGCATGTACCCAATAATTTCATTATTTTTTAATTCTGTTAAAAAATCATTGTGTAAATCTATAATTTTCATTATTTTACGTACTTTTTAATTAATTTTTTTAACATTTTATATTGATTTTTATATATTTTTTCACTTTCACTTAATTTTATTGGATGTAAAAGTTTATCACTGCCCAACTCTATTGTAAAACTAGGAATTTTCATTTTATAATATAAATAATCACTTAATCCACCAGTACTGCCTTTTGATTGAATTGCTTTGTAATGTAAATTTTTTGCTATAAATTTTGCAATATTTTTAGACTGCTTTTTAACTTTTTTGCATGATCTTTCAAACCCATAATAAACAACTTTTCCCTTTCAGTGATAAGCAAGTGACATAATTATGTATTTTTTTTCAATAAAATTTAGCAAATTTAAATTTTCTTTTTCGCTCATAGGATATTCTCCAGCAAAACCACTGGCACCAGGAACAACTTTCGAATATTTGCTTTCTCCCCACATTGCATCAAAATTTAAATTTAAATCAACACCCCTTACATTCGCTTTCCACATGCTAAAATTTTTGCTTTGATTATTAAATCTTAATAGCATTTTTTTATAATCTTTATTTTTAACGGCGTTAATTCCATTCATTGACAATTTTACTCCGTCAGGATTAACAATTGGAATAAAATAGCAACCTGTTTTTAAATCGTAATCTCTTAATAATTTAAACACAATTTCACTTGAAATATACTCTCTTGCATGCATTCCTCCAGTTATTAAAAGTTGTTTGTTTTTATATGAACCTTTGTGAAATGCATATAAATTTTGTCCAGATTCACTTTTGCCGTATATAAAATAATCATATTCCTTGCAACAAAATTTTAACTTGTTACTAAAATATCTATAATTATTAATTTTATTTTG
The DNA here is from genome assembly GCA_944381225.1 of uncultured Clostridia bacterium. Taxonomy (GTDB): domain Bacteria; phylum Bacillota; class Clostridia; order Christensenellales; family UBA1242; genus UBA5893. The sequence continues at coordinate 11,221 of CALWKJ010000010.1, forward strand.
AAACATTTTCTATTGTCTTTTTAATTGTATTGGCAATTTTTTTTATTTTCTCATCATCTTTACCTTCAACAGTAATTCTTATAATTGGTTCTGTTCCACTAGGTCTTACAATTATCCTTCCACAATTAAGTAACAATTTTTCTTGTTTTTTTATCTCGCTTGTCACACTGCTTTTTTTAATTATGCTTTTATCTTTGGTTTCAACCTTAAGCGAAACGGTTGAATACATATTCAATTTTGCTGCTTTTTCAAACAATTCTGGATTCTCAACAAAAATGTTTAACAAATACAAGGCAACAACCATTCCATCACCAGTTGTACAATAATCACTTAAAATCACATGACCTGACTGTTCAGCTCCAATTTTATAATGTTTTGATCTCATTAATTTAGCAATATATTTATCCCCAACTGGAGTTCTAAACAACATTGTATTTATTTTTTTTAAATGTTTTTCTAAAGCCAAATTAGTCATTATTGTGCCAACGGCAAATTTTTCTTTTCTATATTTTGCAAGGATATATAAAATTTTATCTCCGTCTAAAACTTTTAAGTTTTTTGTAATGCACATTACCCTATCTGCGTCGCCATCAAAACAAAATCCTATATCAGCGTTACTTTCTTTCATATTTTTAATAAACACTTCTTCATTTAAAACGCTGGCATTTTTGTTAATTTCTCCACTAATGTTTTTAGCAATTACATTTGCATTTAAATTTTTAAATACTGATTCTGCATAACTGGAGATGGCTCCATTTGAACAATCTATGAAAATTTTTAACCCCTTTAAATCTTTAGTGCAAATTGATTTTAAGTGTTCAATATAAGCATCTTTTTCTACTTTTTTTATTATTGGTTTTTTTAGTTTTTTAGGCAAAAATAAATTTTTTTCTATGTTTTTTTCTTGATTTTCGTTTAATTTTAAAGCATTTTTGTTAAATATTTTAATTCCATTATACTCACTTGGATTGTGAGACGCAGTTATAACAATTCCGTAATCAAAATCAAAAAACTTTGTTAAGTATGCCACCCCCGGCGTTGAAATAATTCCAGCATCAAACACTTCACCACCACCACTGGAAATTCCTTCTGACAAATCATTAAATATCAATTCGCCACTATCTCTTGTATCCCTTCCTATTAATATTTTTGCTTTAGGTGTAATTTTGGTTAAAGCATATCCTACTTTTGTGCACAATTCTTTTGATAAATCTTTTCCGTAAATTCCCCTTATTCCATCTGTTCCAAAATAATTTAAAGGGCTTGAAAAATTTTGCAAATATAAATTTAAAACGCCATGTTTTTTCTCATTCCTAACCCTTCCTATACAAAACTCGCCTTTTAATACATCATCTGTAACCGTTGTTCCTGCGGCTATAAATGTTTCGTCTTCAATAATCACTGGAGCAATAATATTTGAATTACTTCCAATAAAAACTCTGTCCCCAACAATTGTTTTATTTTTATTTTTTCCGTCATAATTGCAAAAAATAACTCCACAGCCAACGTTTACGTCACTGCCAATTTCACAATCTCCAACATAACTTAAATGAGGAATTTTTGTTCCCTTCCCTATTTTTGCGTTTTTTATCTCAACAAAATTACCAACGTGTACGTTTTCGCACAACGTTGTATAAGGACGTATTCTTGAATAAGGCCCAATGGTAACACCATTTTTTATTTCAGCATTTTCTATTGTACTGTCAGTAATAGTAACATTGTCTAAAATAACGCTGTTACATATTCTAGAATTGATAATTTTGCAATTTTTTCCAATTTTTACTTTTCCCTCAAGTTTGCAAAATTTATCAACAAATGAACTTTCATCAACATTAATTAAATCACTCATAATATCTCCACGATTATTATATATGATTACAATTAATTAAGTTGTTAAAGGCTTATCACAATTATTGTTATTCCGGGATTTGCTTTAAACAAATCTTCATCATTATAACAATCTTTTAAATTTGTTATAATATTAAAACATTTGGCATTTGAAATGCTCCACTCATTACCCAACAAAAAATCTTCAATTATTTTTTTATTTTTTAAAATTTTCAAATGTTTTCTCACTTCTAAGCATATTGCTCCACCAAAACCATGAGAACCATATCCATGAATTACCTTTAAAACTTTAATGTTTGACAATTTGCACAGTTCAATTTCCATATCTAAGTTTGCAATCGCTTCTTCAACACTAGGAAAATTTTCTTTCAAATTAACAATTTTATAATCCATATCTAATTATATTATTTGATGTAAAAAATATCAATTATAACAAATAAAAAGTCCACTTATGTGGACTTTTTATTTGTTTCATTTAATTTTTCATTACGTTTTTCTTTAATTTTGTTAATAATTAATAACGTTAAAGCAAATATAATGCCAACTCCAAGAACAAAAGCATACCAAACATTAGCATTTATTGTAATCCTCCAAGTTGAAATTTCTCTTGTGCTGTTTTCTAATGTTATCTCCCATTGATGATAATAAATTCCGTTTGAATAAACTATTTTATCTGCATCAGAGTGCAATCTTTTAGAAGAAGTTCCATAACTGTATACATAAGTTGATGGCACAATTAAGTTTATGCTTTCATCACTAAGTGAAGTATTGTTTTTTAAGATTTGATAACACTGATTTGTTATATATTCTGCGAATGTATTGTATTCGTCATACTGTTTATTTTCACCAAATATGGTTTGACCCTTATTAATTTTTTTGTTTGTAAAAAGCCCCTGTTCAACAATGCTGTCATCCTTGTTTAATAAATCAATTAAATCACTGTAATAAACTGCATAATTAAAATAATAATAATGAATAGCAGAATCAAAATTTAATTTATACACAATTCCATTTAACTGACCAGTTCCAGACAGTTCATCAACACTTGGACATCCTTGAATTAATATAGATTTGTCATTTGACGTCAATGATGGGTCTAAATTTACCCTTAATATAAAGTTGTTGTACATAGACAAAAAATCTTTATCAAAGTAGTTTTTAATTTCATTAGACAAAATCAAGCAAGTTTCGTTATCTACCCCTTGATTTTGCAATTCACTAATATAAAATGGAATAAACAGCACCTGTTCAACACTTCCATCTTTATTTTGCGCAACTGAATATTGTGGAGCAGATGAGCATCCACCAAACAAAAAAACACAAAAGCACAACAACAATGTTATAAATAATTTTTTCATATTTTCCTTTTGTAATATTTACACAAATTATGATATGCTTTTTTTTGCAAAAAAACAACTTAAAAACAAACTATTTTTTTGTTATTTAAAAAAATAAAATTTTACAAAGTGTTGTAAAATTTACATAAACAAGATATAATTTAAATATGCTGATGTGGTGAAATGGCAGACACGCTAGATTCAGGTTCTAGTGTCCTTGTGACGTAAGGGTTCAAATCCCTTCATCAGCACCAATATTATTTTAAATGCTTTATACATTAAAATTTTGTTTTTTAACAAAATTTTTTTTTTAGTCATACATGTTTATATGGAAAATAAAATATGTGTTTATGCAATAGCAAAAAATGAAATAAAATTTGTAGACAGATGGTTCGATTCTGTAAAAGAAGCTGATTATGTTTGCGTTTTAGATACAGGAAGCACAGATGGAACTTATGAAAGACTAAAAGATTTAAATGTAATAACCCAACAAAAAAAATATGATTTATTTAGATTTGATGTTGCAAGAAATGACAGTATGAAACTTATTCCAAAAGATGCAACCATATGCGTATGCGTTGACATAGATGAGTTTTTTGTAAAAGGCTGGAGCAAAATTTTAAAAGAAAATTGGAAAGATAATACTTTAAGGGCAAGATATCGCTATACGTGGAACTTTAATCCAGACGGAAGCGAAGGCGTTGTATTTATGGCAGACAAAATTCATAAAAATAACTTTTTCAAGTGGACTCATCCCGTGCACGAAATATTAACATGCTGCAAAAACATTCAATACGAAATAATTGATTTACCACAAATTCAATTAAATCATAAGGCCGACACAACCAAATCACGTGCTAATTATTTACCACTTTTAGAACTTTCAGTAAAAGAAAATCCTCTGGACGATAGAAATGTTCATTATTTAGGTAGAGAGTACATGTTCCATGGCATGTACGAAAAAGCAATAGTGACATTAAAAACACATTTAAGCCTAAAAAGTGCAGTATGGAAAGATGAACGTTCTGCAAGCCTTAGATACATTGCAAGGTGCTATGGCTATTTAAATGATAAAATAAATCAAGAAAAATATTTAAAACTTTCTCTGTTAGAAACAAATCACATACGAGAACCATATTACGAATTGGGAATATTTTATTACGAAAAGAACGATTATTTAACAAGTGCACTATTTTTTAACGAAATGTTTAAAATTAAAGAACGATACCTAAGTTATATTTCAGATCCAATCTGTTGGGGCAGTGTCCCATACGACTACTTATCCATGTGCTATTATTATTTACAAGACTACGATAAAGCAATACAAACAATAAATTATGCAATTTTAACAAACGACGATGAAAGACTGATAAAAAATAGAGAGATATTTATAAATTTAAAAAACAGCTTAAATTGTTAAGCTGTTTTTTTAAGGAGTTGGAAGTTCAAAATCATCATCATAATACGGTTGAGTTGCTATCACTGCCGTATCTTTTTTTATATCAAATATGTTTTGATTTACACTTAAAACTTCGCGTAAAAGGTTTATGTATTTTTCTCTGTTTTCGCGAGTTGTAGAATCGCCATATATCGCAATAAGCGTTGACACATCAGTTGGCAATAAACATACAAAACTGTTTTTTTCTTCAAAACTCATAATTGGATAATGTGGCTTAAAGCCACCGATGTTTATTAAATCTCCAAAATAACCTTCACTAGACCACAATCCACTAATATATTTAAAATCGCCATTTTCATAAGCTTCTTTTGATTCATAAGCACAACTAATTTGTTTTATAACATAATTTACATCATTGTAATTATACAAAGAAAATGTTGTTGATTTTTGCCAATCGACATCTTTTGAACCATATAGAACATGCATCATTTCATGCAACATATAATACCTTAATTCTGGTGAACCAAACTCCACTTGTTCATTAAAATGTATTGTAGCTGATTTAATTTCATTTGAATTTACTAAATCAAATTTTCTTTGCACATGTGCAGCAACTATTCCATCGGCAGATTTTGGCATTTTTGAAAAATCAACATAAATATCGCAATTTGATTTATCATAAAATCCCGTTTTGAATTTATATTTGGGATTTATAACACTAAAAAGTTTGTTTATATGGTTAAATGTATAATCAAATTGTTTAGCCTCTTCTGCTGATACTGTGTTTTTATCATAGCCTACAATAATTGGAGAGCCATCTGTATATAGGTGATTGCAATAAACTGTTTTATCAATCGTAAACGGCGTTAAAATATTGTAGTTGCTTTGTATATATCTATAATCTCCACCATAGTAATCAATGCTCCTAACAACTTTTGATTTACTAAATATGTCGTTTGATTCATCTTGCTGAAATTTATTAAGCTTGTCCACCGATATTTTTCCAATCGAAGCAGCAGCAAAAACTAAGGCGTCAAAAGCTAGCAATCCAGCTATTATTTTTTTCTTCTTTCTGTACTTTGGCATAACTCACCACCAACTTAGTTATACCTTAAGTTAAACAATTTGTCAAGGGTGCCTATATTACAAAATTATAATTTTTACACGCCTTCTATAATCATTTTATCAGCGACCAATGCAATAAACTCCCCATTTGTTGGCTTATCGTTTGAAGTGTACACTTTTAAACCAAAAATTGAATTTATATTTTCTATTTTTCCCCTATTCCAAGCGACTTCAATGGCGTGCCTTATTGCCCTTTCTACCTTACTTGAACTAGTATCAAACTTTTCTGCTATAGCAGGATATAACTTTTTTGTAATTGAATTGATAATCTCAGGTTGGTCGATTGCCATTTTTATTGCTTCTCTAAGAAACTGATATCCTTTAATGTGTGCTGGAATTCCAACAGTTATAAAAATATTTGAAATTTTTTCCTCTAATGCTCTATTTTTAGGTTTTATTATCTCTTTTTTTTCTGTTAATCCAAACACATCATTTATTCTTTGTTCAATTATTCCCATGCTAGTAGGCTTGCATATGAAATATGATGCTCCTTGGTTCATGGCTTTTGCTATAAATCCTTCGTGCGACAAAGAAGAAACTATAATAATTTTAGGGCGATTAATTCCCATTCTTTCTGTTAATTTGTCCATAATCACAAAGCCATCCAAATTTGGCAAAACGCACTCCATTAAAACTACGTCTGGTTTTAGCGCGCATATGTCAATAAACGCTTTTTGTCCATCTTCAGCGCTGCCAACAATTTCATATCCTTCTTTGTTTTCAAAATACGATATTACTTTATCTTTAAATTCAGTATTATCTGCAACAAAAATTCTAAGTTTTCTTTTATTCATATTGTTAGATGTTTCCATTTGTACTCCTTTATTTATCTTTCACTTTTTCATGATAGCACAACAAAACATAACATTAAACTAAAATAATTTAAGAAAAAACACTTTTTATATTGTAATTTACAATCTTTGTATGTATTTTGTCGATTTTTTTTCTATTTAATAGTTATTAATGATTTTTTTAAATATCTTTCGAATATTTTATACTTATTTTTTATATATTGTATATATATAAAGGATTTATATGAACAAATACAATGATGAAATTTTAACTCCTCAAAACTATGAATTGCTAGCTAGAGAATACAATAAAAGCATAAAAAAAAATATTAAATTTGTTGAAATAAAAGTTGATGAAAAAGCAACAAATAACATTAATGCTAAAATTATAGAAAATTGCGAAACAATTTCTCAATGTTTAAAATGTTTAAGTAAAAACAAAATTAATTCAAACAAAAAGAATCTTCTAAATTTAGTTTGCAATGAATATAATTTTCATAAAGATTTTGTCGAAAAAAATTTAAAAACATCAATTAGAGAAGGCAACTTAAATAAAAACTATTGTGCTTGTTTAAATACGATTATAGATTGTTGTACAAAAACAATAAAAAACATTTGCGAAATTAAAGATTTTTTAAATGAAGAAATGCTTGAAAAATATTTCAAACAAATTGAAATTCTTTTAAATATTATTAATTATTCATCTTCTATGTTTGGCGTTTGCAAATATAGACAATAAAAAAAGCTACTGAATTTAAAGTTCAGTAACTTTTTATCTGTTTTGTTATTTTGTTAAAATTGCTTTAATTCGTCGAACACCTGCACTGCATGACTGTTCTTTTATGATTTGAAATTTTCCCAACTCGCCGGTATTTTTTGCATGTGGACCACCACAAATCTCTTTTGAAAAATCTCCAATTCTATATGTTTTTACTTTATCTTTATACTTGTTTTCGAATAATCCAATAAAATTTTGTCGTTTAGCCTCTTCAACAGTCATTTCTTCCATCACTACAGGTATGTTCGCCTTTATTTTTTCGTTTACCAAATTTTCAACCTTTTCCAAGTCTTCCTTTGTGCAAGGCCTATCTAAATTAAAATCAAATCTCAACCTTTCGGCTGTAATATTGCTACCCTTTTGATTTATATCTTTAGAAATAACTTGTTTTAATGCAGCATGCAATAAATGGGTGGCTGTGTGCAAGTTGGTTGTTGCTTCTTGGTGGTCTGCAAGTCCACATGCGAATTTTTGTTCACTTCCTGCTCTGGATTTTTCTTGATGCTCGTTAAAAGCTTTTTTATATCCTTCTTCATCAACAATTAAATTGTTTTCCTTTGCAAGTTCTTTTGTTATCTCTAAAGGAAATCCAAACGTGTCAAACAAGTGAAACGCTGTAATACCATCTATAACATTGCCATTCAATTTTTTTACTGTCTTTTCAAACTCTTTTAATCCAGCCTCTAATGTTTTTGCAAATTTTTGATATTCTTTTATAATTTCATTTTGAATTTTATCTCTGTTAGCATTCAATTCTGGATAAACATTTTTATATTTATCTATAAATACATTAGCGATATCAACAATGCCTTGTTCCTTTAATCCCACTTGTCTTGAAAATCTTATCGCCCTTCTTAAAATTCTTCTTAGAATATAACCCTGATCAACATTGCTTGGAACAATCCCCCTATCGTCACCTATCATAAAAACTGCCGTTCTTATGTGATCCAAGATAACTCTAAACGCCTTGGTTACAGATTGGTTTTCTTCATATTTTTTTTGAGTTAATTCTTCCAATTTGTTCAAAGCTTCTTCAAAAAGATCTGTGTCAAAAACAGACTTTTTGCCATTTAAAACACAGAGTGTTCTCTCAAGCCCCATACCAGTATCTACATTCTTTTGCTTTAAATCTGCAAACGAACCATCACTCAATTTGTTATAAGCCATAAAAACGTCATTCCAAATTTCTAAAAAAGCACCACAATCACATGCCGGTGAACAGTTTTCACAACATTTTTCTTTTACTTTTATAAACATTTCTGTGTCTGGTCCGCATGGTCCGGTAGTCCCCGCTGGCCCCCACCAATTATGCTCTTTGGGCAAAAAGTAAATATCACTTTTATCTATTCCACAATCTTGCCATAATTTTGCACTTTCTTCATCTCTTGGTGCTGTTTCGTCCCCACAAAATACAGACACTGCAATTTTATCTTTGTCTATTCCCAAAAATTTATCACTTGTTAAAAATTCGTAACTCCATGGAATCATTTCTTTCTTAAAATAATCGCCTAAAGACCAATTACCTAACATTTCAAAAAATGTACAGTGTGAACTATCTCCAACTTCGTCGATGTCGCCAGTTCTTATGCATTTTTGGTAATCAGTTAATCTTTTTCCCTGTGGATGTTTTTCTCCAAGTAGATATGGCACAAGTGGATGCATACCTGCAGTTGTGAATAAAACAGTAGGATCATTCTCTGGTATAACAGATGCCGAAGGTATTTGTTTGTGCCCTTTTGATTTAAAAAATTCTATATATAAATTACGTAATTGTTCACTTGTTATGTTTTTCATATTTCTTCCTTTTAATAAAAGCCAAAATACTATACAATATTTTGGCTTATTTATCAACTTTTTTAATATTTATTTATTAAAATATTCACATTCGCTAAATGCGTCTTTTGCTTTTTGATTAAATTCATATCTCGACATTTTAATGTTGTTTTCTAGTGTTTTTTCTGTAAGTTCATAAATTTGATTTTTATTTTTATCTTTAACATTACAACATAAAACATTATATAATGCATATTTTAATGCTTGTAAATCAACTTGTTTACTTGTTTTATAAATTATTTTTTCAAGAAATTCATGATTTTTATTTAAAAATTTTGTGAATGAGTTTTTATATAAATTGCTATTCATTTTTATATAAGCAATTTGCAATTCTGTGTAATTTTCTTTTAAAAATTGGTCAAAATTATCTAAAATTTGATTTTTTAATTTTTTATGTTTTAATATATTATTTAATATTAGATTGTCAAAGTGCAAACCATCTTTTGTAAAACTTAAACCATTATATGGATCGCTTGTGTTGTAATAAAGATGAATTTTATTAAAATTTTTAAACAATCTTAATCTTGTTTTTACATAATTCGGCATTATAATTGACTTTATATCAAAATCTTTTTTGTTTATAGACAAATCTCTTATAGCATATTTTTTTATTTCCTTTATGTTTTTTAGTGGTATCATAAAGTAATTTAACCTTAAATAATCATCATTTTCCCTTTGATAATCCCATGTTGGATCTAAATAATAATATCCATCAATGTTATATTTATCATCTTTAACATAGGCAATCAAATTTGTGTGCCATGCCTGCGTTTTGTTGTCTTGCTGAATTAAAACATTATTTCTAAACAATTGAATGTTTTTATTAGCTATATTGTTTATTATAGATTTTAATAGTTCCGAATATCCTGTACACACAATAGAATCGCCGTTTGTTACACCAATAACCGACCTGGAAATAGCAAAATTTTGACCTTTTCTTTCAAACTTATATCTTCTTTTAGTAACGCTTATATAAGCATTTAGCAATGTTTCAAGTGGAGATAAATGCAATTCTTTTATTTTGTTTGCATTGTTTTTTATAATATTTATTGTATTTTCTACTTGGTTTAAAGTCCATAAATTTAATTGATCAATAAATCCAAACTTTATTCCTTTTCTACTGAAATCTGATTCCCAATCTCTTAAATCTTTTATGTTTATTTTTTCAATATTTTTGTTGTTATCAAACTCAAAGGCAACGCTTATACTATTTTTAGAAACATCTTTTCTTAAAAATTCTATAATTTTATCAATATGTTTTTTTAATTCTTCTTTATCAATATCTGTGTTATAAGGCATCTTTAAACAAATACTAACATCATTTGCCTTTTTTAACTGCAAAAATTGATCAAGATAAGCCTTGATGTTTTTTTGTGTAACATCTAAAAAATATACTTGTTGTTGTACTTCCATCTCATTCATATTTTTATTGTACTACATTTAATCTGTTTTGTAAATAGCATAACAAAAAACAACAGGTATTCCCGTTGTTTTTGTAACTGAAATATTATGGGCCTGTTGGACCTGTTGGACCGGTTGGACCTGTTGGTCCCGTTGGGCCTTCTGCACCAGTTGCTCC
>CALWKJ010000011.1 GCA_944381225.1 uncultured Clostridia bacterium
CATTTGGCAGACGAAAGGACATTATTGAAGCATGTAAAAGATTAAAAAAAGCCCACTTGTAGTGGGCTTATGGGAGAAGATATTTATGCAGAGCGCATTATTTTATTTCTATGCGCTTTTTTTCGTTTGTCGTATTTTCTTTTGGAAGAGTTATAAGTAATGTCCCGTTTTCTAATTTTGCAGATACATCTTCTTCTTTAATGTCGCCAACATAAAAACTTCTTGACAAACTTCCAAAATATCTTTCTTTTCTAATGTATTTGTGCTTTTTGTCTTGTTCTTCAATTTTTTCATGCTTATTTGCACAGATTGTTAAATAGCCATTGTTTAAATCTAATGATATGTCTTTTTTGTCATAGCCAGGCAAATCTATTTCTAGCTCATATCCATTTTCAAGTTCTTTAACATCTGTTCGCATAAGATTTTTAACTTCCTTTTCTCTTTCAGGTTCTGGGATTGGCATAAATCCAAAAAAATCTTTAAAAGGATCAAACAAGTCAAAATCATGTCTGTTCCTTGTTGCCATTTCATTTTCTCTATTGTTATAAATTTTCATTTTAATACCTCCTGTATTTTTAAATACAAGCAAATTTTAACACCATTTGCTAGCAATGTCAACAAAAGAGTGCCAATTTTTTTAATTTTTTTTTTAATTTTTTTTAATTTTTTTCAAATTTGCAAGCTTGCTATCTATTAGCACAATATAATTATGTATAAAAACAAAAAAAATATACAAAATACATAAGGGGGTAAGTATGAAATTATTAGAAAGTAAAACTTTTAAAAATTTAGCAAAATCTTATGCTGGCGAATGTCAGGCCCACATTAGATATAAGTTTATAGAATACGGAGCCAGAATGCAAGGATACAAAGAACTTGCAAAAATGATTGACAGTTTAGTGTATAATGAATTTAACCATGCAAGAATGTTTTACACATTTATTCAACAGGCAAGCAAAGAGACCATTGAAAACATTGACATTTCAAGTGGGTATCCATTTAAAGAAAAATGGGATTTGGTTGAAAATTTAAGATTGGCAAGCGAAGACGAGCAACTTGAAGAAGAGGTAATATATCCACAATATATGCAAGAAGCAAGAGAGGAAGGCTTTGAAGAAATTGCAAAATTGTATGAAGATATAATTCAAGTTGAGAGTTGTCACAAAAAATTATTAAAAGATTTGTACACTCAACTAAAAAATGGCACACTTTACAAAAAACCACATAAAGTAAAGTGGAAATGTGCTGATTGTGGATATGAGGCAGAGGGAAAAGAGCCATGGGAAGTTTGTCCACTTTGTAAGGCAAAGCAAGGCAGTGTAATGCTGAAGTTAAATGATGAAAATTAAAAAAAGCCTAATTTTAGGCTTTTTTTGATTCTATGTAATTGATTACTTTAGGAGCAGATATTAAAAACCAAGGAGCAAATTTAGTTGGATTTTTTTGAAGTTTTTGTTTTAATTTTTTTATACTAATCCATTTTGTTTTGCAAATTTCATCTAAGTTAAAATTTATTTGTTTTGTATTACAAGATGCAATTAAAACATGATCGTATTCATATTCATAATATCCATTTTGAAATTTGGACATGTATATAAATGAAAAAATTTCTTTGCACTTTAAATTTTTTAAGCCTAGTTCAAAATACAATCTGTCTTTAACGCTTTGTTCAAAACTTATATTGTATCGTTGATGAGAACAACATGCATTTGCCCAAAGCCCACCACTGTGATATTTTTTTAAAGCTCTTTTTTGAATTAGCATTTTGTTTTTATTGATTATAAAAACTGAAAATGCTCTGTGTAAAATTGGTTTTTTGTGAGCTTTAAGCTTTTCCATGTGTCCTATTTCATTGTCGTTTATATCTACTAAAATTATATTTTCCAAAATTTTCCTTTTTTGTTAAATCACTCGGTTCTAAGCGCTTTAACGGGGTCTTTTTTTGCCGCAATTTTTGAAGGGATATATCCAGCAATTAAGGTTAGTAAAACGCTAATAAATATTAAAATAATTGCGTTTAAAATATTAAGAACTGCCAAGTTAGAAGTTATTGCTCCACCAGCTAGCTTTTTAATTAAAGCGCTTATAGGGAATGTTAAAAGCCAACTTGTCATAATGCCTATAAATCCAGACAAAAAGCCTATTATTAAAGTTTCGGCATTAAACACTCTAGAAATATCTTTTTTCCTTGCACCCAACGCTCTTAATACGCCTATTTCTTTTGTTCTTTCAATTACTGAAACATAAGTGATAATGGCTATCATTATTGATGAAACAACTAAGCTTATGGAAGCAAATGCTATTAAGACATAACTTATTATATTTACCATTTGGCCCATGGTGTCAGACAAGAATTTTGTTGCATCTGTGGCAAATATTTTATTGTTTTCACCATTTGATGAATTGTTCCAATCTTCAAGCAGTTCCGATATTTTATCTTTGCCTTCAAAATTTTTTGGATATAGTTTTATAGATGTTGGAATAGCAGAGCAACCAAGTCCTTGAAGTCCATATTCAATGGCTTGTTCTTTTGTTAAATCATAGTTAAATAGTTGTTTTATTAAAAATTGCGCCTCGCTTGCATTTTTGCTTGTATAAGAGTTATTAAAAGAACCTGCAGATATATTTATGTTGTATTCTTTAAAAAAGGTTCCTGTATTTCTAGTTTGTTCAACAATTAAAGAATTTTGATTTAACTTGCTCATTTCTTCTGTTAGTTTTGGGTTATAAACAATTCCAGAGCCATACAATTCAAGTGGACTATCATCTTTTATTTTCAATATGCACGAAATTTTTAAAGTTATGTTCGATTGATTGTTGTATATGTTCAATTTATCCTGTTCGGTTAAGGCAGAATCATCTAAATTTAGTTCTTTAAATTCTTTAATGGTATCTCCGTCATACACAGGAGTGTAATATAAATCGTTTAAAAGAACTTTGTATTCTTTTCCATTTTTTCCTGCTATGTTGGAGAAATTAATAGGTTCGTATTCTCCAGTTTCTTCATTAAAAGTTAAGTTAATTCCCAAAGAATTTGCAAGGTCTTTTGTTATTGAATTGTTCTTGGATATCACCAATGCTACTTCATTTATATTTTGTGGATAATGTCCGTAAATTACATCGTATTGAGAAAGTACAAAATCGTCGTTGCTAAGCCCTTCCAAAAAAGCTGAACTTTCTGAACCCAAAAGTGGATTTGAAGTTATTTGTGTATTTACTTTAACAATGTTATTTCCGTTTTTTGTCAATATGTTTAAAGGTGATGCGTATGAATATTGAACATTATTTAAGGCTTGTTCTTGAGAGGGAAGCGTTTTGTCAATTTCTTCAAAATCCTTTATATAATCAACAAAAGTTGGGCTTATAAAATTATATTTTGCGAATTTAGAATAATCCGTAATCATTGGGTCGTTAATTTGTATTTCGTTGGGATTTGGGGAATTTTGATTTTCATTGTTTGAAAGCCCACTCAGGGCATTTTGAATGGATTCTGTATCCACTGTAAAAGTGCTTATTGTTATTGGATATCCAGACAGTGTATCGCTTTGTAATTTGTTAATATAGCCTGTAAAACCATTTGAAACGGCGAGAATTAGGGCAATTCCAATTATTCCAATGCTTCCAGCAAAACTTGTTAAAAATGTTCGTCCTTTTTTTGTTAGTAAATTTTTTAAAGACAGATTAATTGCAGTAAAAAATCCCATGTGAGTTTTTACTTTTGTATTTTGTTCCTTTGCTTTTTTGTTTTTAAGGCTCTTGTTTTTCTTTTGTTTAATCAACTCATTTTTATTTGGTGTATATGGATTTGTGTCATTTACAATTTTTCCGTCAAGTAAACTTACAATTCTAGACGAATAAGTATTTGCAAGTTTTTCGTTGTGGGTAACCATAATTATCAAGTGGTCGCCGGCAATTTCTTTTAAAAGGTTCATAATAGAAACGCTTGTTTCGCTGTCAAGTGCGCCAGTTGGCTCATCGGCTAATATAATTTTAGGGTTGTTAACAATCGCTCTGGCGATGGCAACTCTTTGCATTTGCCCACCACTTAGTTGATTTGGTTTTTTATGTATTTCACTACCTAAGCCAACTCTATTTAAGGCATTTATTGCTTTTTCGCGTTTTTCTTTTTTATTTGCACCGGCTAAGGAGAGCGCAATTTCAACATTTTCTAAAACGGACAGATGAGGAATGAGATTGTAGGACTGAAAAATAAAACCAATATAATGATTTCTATATGAGTCCCAATCTTTATCTTTAAACTCTTTTGTGGATTTACCATTTATTATAATTTCGCCAGCATCATATCTATCAAGTCCACCCAAAACATTTAAAAGGGTTGTTTTCCCACATCCACTTTGACCCAAAATTGACACAAATTCGTTTTCCCTGAAATTTATGCTAATTCCCTTAAGGGCTTTAACTGTATTGTCACCGGCTTGATAATTTTTTTCAATGTTAAAAATTTGTATCATACTTAAATCTCCTTGTTGTGCTTTTTAATATATTTAACAAACAATATTCCATGTAACTTTTGTTCTTATTATTTAATGCCAAACCAAAAAACACACCAATTAAACAATAAAAAATAATGGAACAAAACTGTAAATTTAATTATGTTTATATTTTAAATTTATAGTTATTACTTTGCAAGATTTTTTATATTATTTTGAAAAATTCTTTTATTAAGAGAAAAGATTATTTTTTAGATTATAGCATTTTTTGTAATTTTTTGAAATTTTAAAATTAATTTTAAAAAATAATGGCATTTTTTTATTTGAAAATAATTTTAAAACAACGCTAATAAATTTTGTTGTGGTAGTTTAAATATAAAAAAATAAAATAAACTCCAATTTTTTATATGCATCAAAATGTATTTTGTTTTATTTATTTATAACAAATTTTATGCAAATGTTATTGATGCTTTAAATTTATCAAAACACCAGTTTTGTTTGTCAAATAGCAATTTGTTGTGTACATGAATACAATTAATTAACGATAACTTTAAAAAAACAGGTTGACACCTGTTTTATTGAGTAAGTTCTTGTTCGCTTTTTTGTTCATGTTTTATTGTTGGCGATTGTTTTGGCTGTTCTTTAATTTTAGGAATTTGCTTTTCAACTTGTTTAATAGGTTGTTCAATTTTTGTTTGTTTTGATGTTTGAGATTGTGTAGGAATTGTATGCTCAATGTTTTCAATCTTAATTTTTGGAGATTTTACATAAACTCTGCATGCTCTATAATGGCATGCTCTTAGCATATTTTGAATTATTATTTGATTATTTGCATTTTCATTGAATGTATCTTTTAAAAGTTCACTAAGTTCGCTGTCCAATCCAAATAATTCCAAGTACATTTTCAAAGCGTTTGCGTCTTTGTTTTTTAATTTTTTAATGCTAATTTTTAAAAGTTCATTTCTATTTTTTAAAAAAATAATGGCTTTTTGTATTTGTTTTTTGTCTTTGTCATTTGCAAAATTGAGTTCATTATATAAACTGCTAAGCAACACATTGCCATTTGCTAGGGCATATTCAAAGTGTTTTGAAACCTCTTTGTTTGATTGTTCTAAAAAACTTTCTATAAACACTTCAACTTTTTGCTTTTTATTTTCTAAAATGTCGTTAGTAAATTCTTCAGTTAAAACGAAATTGTCGTCAAAAGGATTAAAGCCATTTTTTTTGTAACTTTTTCCCAACTCTTCATTGTAAAGATTAAGAGCGTTATAAACGTCCACACTTTGAATTTCAGTTTGCTGTTGTTCTAATTTAATTTCGTCATTTGCTAAGTCGCTTTGATTTAAAACACTTTTTTCTAAGTTTTCCATAGTTAAATTTTATATAATAACAAAAACATTGTCAAGACTATAAGTATACTTTAAACATAAAAAATATTAAATTATAGTTGACAACATCTGTAAGATGTGTTAGCATACTTATGCACTTCTAAATTGGGGTGTATTTTTTAAGTAAAATTTTTAAGGAGAAAGATAAATATGGCAAATCCAACAAGAACTCTAGTTACACTTGCTTGCACAGAATGTAAAGAAAGAAATTATTCAACAAGCAAAAACAAAAGAAGTCAACCAGATAGAATAGAAATATCTAAATTTTGTCCTAGATGCAATAAACGAACACTTCATAAAGAAACAAAGTAAGGAGTAAGAAATGTCGAACAAAAAAAAGAAAAAACTTACCAATTCTAAAAATAACAATATCCAATCAAAAACAAATGATGTAAGCAATGTTGATTTGATTGCAAGCGCCACAGAAACAACTGACGAAAAAACAACTCAAAATCAGTTGAAAAATGCAGAGAAAGCAGATAAAAAATTAAAAACTCAAGCAAAAAAAGACGCTCAATCAAAGCAAAAAAACAAAAAACCTAAAAAAGAAAAATCAACTCCAAAACTTGTAAAAAAAGTAAAGGAAACTACTTCTGAATTAAAAAAAGTTACATGGCCATCTTTTAAAGTGGTTGTAAAAAAGACGGGAGTTGTTTTAACTGTTGTGTTGGTTTTTGGGCTTGTGTTATTTGGAATAGATAGATTGTTGGCGTGGTTGTTTGAAATGCTCACGTCAAGCATTGCAGTATAGGAGAGTTTATGGAAAATTTAGAAGCAAAATGGTACGTGTTGCACACATATTCGGGATATGAAAATGTTGCAAAAGAAAATCTTGAAACCATGACGGTAAAATACGGGCTTCAGGATAGAATTTTTGACATAGTTATCCCAATGGAAAACGTAATTGTTGAAAAGAATGGCAAAAAGAAATTAACACAAAGAAAAACAATGCCCGGATATTTGCTTGTAAAAATGATATACGGCGACGACATTTGGCACAACGTTACAAGAACTAGAGGTGTAACAGGCTTTACAGGTCCAAAGGGAAGACCACTTGAACTAACTCCAGAAGAGGTTCAAAGGATGCACCTAGAAAGAATTACTGTAGAAAGTGATTTGGCTGTAGGCGACAAGGTTGAAGTTATAGATGGACCATTAAGTGGAATGATTGGAACCATAACAAGCATAGATGAGCAAAATTCAAGGTACAAAGTGAACGTTGAAATGTTTGGGCGAGAAACGCCAGTAGATTTGGATTATGCACAAGTATTAAAAGCAAAAGTATAAGGATTTTACCAAGGTTAGCCTTGTTAAAATATAAATAGTGGGAGAAATGTAAATTTTTATGCATTTCAATAATACCACAAAGGAGGATTTATTATATGCCAGCAAAAAAAATAAATGCAATCGTAAAATTGCAATTGCCAGCAGGTAAAGCCACACCAGGACCACCAGTTGGTTCATCTCTTGGACCACATGGTATAAACATTGCGGCTTTTACCAAAGAATTTAATGATAAGACAGCATCTCAAGCAGGACTTATCATACCAGTAGTGATATCAATTTACCAGGATAGGTCATTTGATTTCGTACTAAAAACACCACCAGCAGCTGTGTTAATTAAAAAAGCGCTAAACATAGAAACTGCTTCTGGAAAACCAAACAAACAAAAAGTCGGCAAATTAACAATGGCACAAGTTCGCGAAATAGCAGAAACAAAGATGCCAGACCTTAATGCTTCGAGCGTTGAACAAGCAATGAAAATGATTGTTGGAACAGCAAAGAGCATGGGGGTTACTGTTGAAGAATAGTGGGAGAGTTTAACTCGAAAGCACCACAGGAGGTAATAATGAAACAAGGAAAAAGATACCTTAGCATAAAAAATCAAATTGACAATTCAAAATTATATGACGTTGAAGAGGGAATAAACCTTTTAACAACCAGCGCTAAAGCCAAATTTGATGAAACAGTAGAGTTGCACATTAGACTTGGAGTAGACGGCAGAAATGCAGACCAACAAGTTCGTGGGGTTGTTGTACTTCCAAATGGAACAGGCAAAAAAGTAAAAGTATTAGTTATTGCAAAAGGCGATAAGGCAAAAGAAGCAGAGGAGGCTGGTGCCGATATCGTTGGAGCAGAAGATGTTGTTGCAAAAATTGCATCTGAAAATTGGTTGGACTTTGATGTTTGTATAACAACACCTGATATGATGGGAGTTGTTGGAAGAATAGCAAGAGTATTAGGACCAAAAGGGTTAATGCCTAATCCAAAAAGTGGAACTGTAACTATGGACGTTAAAAAAGCTATAAACGATGTAAAAGCAGGTAAAGTTGAATATCGTTTAGATAAAACAAACAACGTTCATGTTGTAATTGGAAAAGTAAGTTTTGGAACTGATAAACTTGTAGAAAATTACAACACTGTTGTAAATGCTATAATAAAAGCAAAGCCAGCTGCTGCAAAAGGGCAATATATTAAGAATGTCGTTGTTGCAACAAGCATGGGTCCGGGGGTAAAACTCAACACGCGTGTTTAAAAAATAACCACATTACGTGGTTATTTTTTTATGCAAAAAACAAAGGAATTTGTTTATAGTGACATTTCATTTTCTTTGTCTTTTAAATGTTTTTTGTACTTTTTATAATCATTTATGTATTCTTCACCGAATTTGTTTGCCATGTAATTATAATAAGATTCGGCTAATTGCTTGTCATATATATTTTCTTCATTTTCGCAGGCATTTATTTTGCTAAGACTGAAGTTTTCCATGAAAATAATTTCAGTGTCTGAAATAAAATCATATACCGATTTTGTTTCAAAAAGTAAAGAGCTTATAGGAAAACCGTTAAAAACCATATTTCTAATTTTATCTTTTATGCTGTTTGTTTCCCTATTTATGTGTTTGCATCTTACAAAGATAAAATCATTTTCCTTTTCTATGGACTTTAAAGGATTCCCATTTTTATCAAATAATCCGTCATACAAAACAAGATTATTTTGTTTTAAAAAGTTTTTAACATCTTGCTCAGTTAATAGTTTTACATAATTTTTCATAAATAACACCCAAATAAACATAACATAATAAAATTTTCTTGTCAAGAAGGGAGTGTTTTTGCATTTTGTGCAAAGCTTGAAGATAACAATATACATAATGCAACTACATGCAACGGCACACTTAAAAATAACCAATAAAAAGTCGCGACAAAATGCTTTACTTTTAAAGCAATTGTTCCGTAATAAAATTTGATATCAGATTTATTATAATAAAAATAATCAGGAAAGGTAAAATGAAGCATATGCTTAAAAATAGCCAAAAGTCAATAAATCCACAAAATAATATTAAAAATACTTACAAAATTTTGTTTTTTTCTACATTTTTGTATACTTTAACATATATAAGATAAAAATGCTATACAAAATATCAATCAATTAAACAAATCTAAAACAATTTTATTTAGTTTTAATGCGTAAGACATAGTTTTGTTGGCTCCTCCCCAAGAATATTTAACATATGAAATTATTATGTCTGAGTGCTCGACGACCCAATAATTTCTATAAATAATTGCATACTTATGAGGTACATATTCTAAAGAAGGATATAATATTTCGTCATAATTTTTTTTGAAAAATTCTATTTTTGAAGATGGAATATTGACATAAGGTGTTACATAAATCAATTTTGAATTGGGATTGTTTTTTTTATATTGCGTGCAAGCAATTCTTGCTAGTTCGTCAAAATTGCCATATCCACCTAAATAAAAGTTAACATTATCATTCTTTTTTATAATTTTATTTAAATAAAACATAATTTTATTTAATATTTCATCGCTATAAAAAATATCGCCATGTCCACAAAAACTAATTACCATACTTTAATATACAATATTTTTTTAAGTTTAATCAAGCAAATGCTAAACATAGCAGTATTTTGTTTTACGTTTTACATATAATTCTCTAAAAAGGAGAAATAATGAAAATACAAGATGCAATTATATTGCGTATTGAACAATTATGTATTGAACGTAATATGACAAAATATGATTTATATAAAGCGAGTGGTGTTCCCCAAAGTACGTTAACTTCAATAAAAAAGAAAAGGAGTGGCTCAGTAAAAATCATAACATTATACAACATATGTGAAGGATTTGAAATATCTCTTGAAGAATTTTTTAAATCTCCATTATTTAGAAGAGAAAATATAGACGAGTAAAAACAAAAATGTTATTTTTTAAAATTCCTCATTAAAAAATATATACCTTCGCAAAATGTTCAAATTTGCATAAAAGCAAATTGTATCGCTTTTTGGCTTGCCTTTTCCTTTCCTCAAAAAGTTTATGTTGGTACTTTTTAAAGACCCCAACAATGCTTGTTTAAGTGGCATAAAAAATGCAACAGCACATTTAAAAATAACAAATAAAAAGTCGCGACAAAATGATTTACCCGTAAAGCAATTTCGTTTGGTTGCGAGAAGTTGTTGCAGTTATAAAAAAACCGATAAAAACAATAAAAGACGAGGCTCGCTTTGTTAGGCTAGGCATGAGTTTAGTTTCCTAAATGATTGTCTAGACTAGCAAAGCAGAAACAAAGTATTTTGAAGTTTTTATCGGTTTTTTGGTGCGAGTGACGGGACTTGAACCCATACTCTTTCGAACTTGCCCCTTAAACAAGCGCGTCTGCCATTCCGCCACACTCGCACAAACAAATATAGGTTAGCACTTGGCTTATTCTTTGTCAAGCAAAAATTATTTGGAATTTATTATTTGACTTTTTTTGCCTTTTGTAGCATCATATTTTTATGGATATTATAAATATAATACTATATTCATTAATTGGAGTTTTTGTATTATTTATTGTTATTGGGCTGGCTGTGGCCAATTATTCTGGTCAAAATTTAATTGCTGTCTATAATCAATATTCTAAAATGGTTGTAGACTTTGATAATACATTGCACTTCGCTCAGAAAGTTTCTATGGGTGAATTTAATGGGAGAATTAAAACAAATGTTATAGATGGCATTTTAACTGACAACTATTATAGGGGAATTATTTCACTTTCTAAAAACGTTGCAAATGCTAGTAATATATCTGCCTATGCTGTTTGTGCTCATGAGCTTGGTCATGCAATTCAATATAGGGACACGCCCAAAAAAATGAAATCTTTTTCAAATAGACAACTTACAAGCAATATATTATCCAAATTAACTTTTCCTTTACTTTTAATTGGTATAGTATGTTTGTTTTTTAATATAATAGTATCGATAGTTGTTGTTGGATTTAGTATAATAACGTTAGTAATTGGGCTTATGGCTAAATTAAGCACAATAAAAATAGAAAAAGAAGCATCTGAAAATGCAATAAAATTATTAAAAAAATATGCCTATTGCGATGATGAAATGTTAAAATGTGCCAAAAAGGTGCTGTCAGCTGCAAAATTGACGTATGTTGCATCTTTTTTAAAAAGTGTTTTAGCATGGACTATGCTTGTAAACAAGTATGATTTTTATTAAGGAGAAAAAAACATGTTAATTTTATTTTCACCAGAGTATCTTCAATATACATTGCTTGGAATCATTTTGCTTCCTGGAATGATTTTTGCAATTATCACCAGTGCAAAAGTTAATTCTACATTTTTAAAGTATAATAAAGTTTTATCTAGCAAAGGTTATAGTGCAAGCGATGTTGTAAAAAAGATTTTGGAAAACGAAGGTGTTTATGACGTGGAAGTGATTAAAAGTTCAAATCCTGAACTAGTTGACAATTACAATCCCAAAACAAAAACGGTAACATTGTCGGCTAAAGTTTTTCAGTCTACTAGCATTGCAGCCTTGGGCGTAGCGGCTCATGAAACAGGCCATGCAATTCAAGACGCAAAAGGGTATGTGCCACTAAAAGCAAGAAATGTGCTTGCAACTGTGGGTGGAGTTATTTCAACTTTTGTTTGGCCGTTAATTCTTATTGGAATAATTTTAGATTTTGCATATGTTGGTGGAATTGTTGGAAAAGCGTTTTTATGGGCTGGTGTAGGTTTCTTTTCAATAAGTTTAATTTTTTCATTAATCACCTTGCCGGTTGAGTTAGACGCTTCAAAAAGAGCTTTAAAATTGTTGGTTGCAAATGGCTTTGTGGACGAAATGGAAGTAAAGGGCGCAAAAAAAGTACTCTCTGCTGCCGCGATGACTTATGTTGCCGCAATAGTGGTTTCTATTTTGCAACTTTTAAGATTTGTATTGTTCTTCTTATTAAACTCCAGAAGAAGCGATTAATACCTTTTAATAAAAATATCAAATTAAACGAATGTGATTATTTGTGTTTATTTAATTTGATATTTTTTATTTATTTCATATAATGTTTTTATTATTAAAGAATTTGGACAAAATACTTTAAGGAGGAAATATGCAAAATATTTGGGAAAAGTATTCACAATCAAAATTGGATAAAATGGAAAAGTTTTGTAATTCATATAAAGATTTTATTTCTAATTGCAAAACAGAAAGGGAATGTATAGATTTTTTTACTAACATTGCACAAAAAAACGGCTTTATAAATTTAGAAAAAGCTTTAGCCGAAAATACAAAATTAAAACAAGGCGACAAAGTTTATTCTGTAAATATGGGCAAAGCGATGCTTTTAATGGTTATAGGAAGCGAACCTATGGTTAAAGGATTAAATATAATTGGTTCACACATAGACAGTCCTAGATTAGACTTAAAGGCAACTCCAGTGTACGAAAATAACGAACTGTGCATGTTTGACACGCATTATTATGGGGGAATTAAAAAATATCAATGGACAGCATTGCCATTGGCACTTCATGGAACTGTTGTTAAAAAAGACGGAACTAAAATAAAGGTTGTGATAGGCGAAGATGAAAATGACACAGTGTTGGGAATATCCGACTTGCTTCCACATCTTGAAAAAGAGAAGGCAAAATTAGAAATTAAAGGTGAAGACTTAAATGTTTTGGTTGGCTCTAAGCCTTATTTAAAAGCAGAGAAAGACAAGGTAAAAGCAAACATATTAAATATTTTAAGCGAAAAAAAAATAGATGAAAAAGATTTATTTTCTGCTGAATTGGAAATAGTTCCAAGTGGCAAAGCAAGGGATTTTGGTTTGGATAGAAGTATGATTATGGCATACGGACAAGACGATAGAGTTTGTGCATATACTTCGTTTTGTGCAATTTTGGAAATGGACAAACCTAAGACAACATCATTGTGTTTACTTGTGGATAAAGAAGAAATTGGCAGTGTTGGTGCAACTGCTATGAATAGCAAGTTTTACGAAAATACTATTGCTGAAATAATGAATTTATGTGGGCAGTATGACGAACTAACTATGCGTAGGGCATTAAATAAAAGCAGAATGCTTTCAAGTGATGTAACAGCAGCATATGACCCAAACTATCCAACTCCAATGAATGAAAACACAGATGCGCATCTTGCAAGAGGAATTTCGTTTAATAAATATACCGGAAGCAAAGGAAAGGAAGGTGCAAACGACGCAAACCCTGAATTTATTGCAAAATTAAGAAGGATTCTAGACGAAAAAGAAGTTTTTTATCAGGCCACCGAAATGGGCAAGGTTGATGTTGGAGGTGGTGGAACGATTGCATATATAATGGCTGGATATGGTATGGAAGTGATAGATGCGGGAGTTCCTTTGCTTAACATGCACGCACCTTGGGAAATTAGTTGCAAGGTAGACGTTTACGAAAGTTATTTGTGTTATAAAGCGTTTTATACATTGTAAAAGCTAATAAAAAGTGTTTGGCGATGCCAAACACTTTTTTTAAACAATATTTAAGCATTAAAGTTAATCTACGCCTAATAACTCATCTATAGAAACATCATAGATTTGGGACAGTTTTATCAAATTTTCATATTCAGGTCGAGTTTTGTCATTCTCCCAATTACTTATATTTGTTTGGTCAATTCCAATTAGTTTAGCAACTTCAACTTGTGTCATATTGTTTTCAAGTCTGTACTTTTTAAATCTTTTTCCAAATTCCATAACTTTAGTATATACATATTGCAAAAAATCTTAATTCAATATGAGCGATAAACATATTTTTTGTCATATTTTATCAAATTATTGGTTATTTTGTCGTATTTTGTTATTTTATTCATGTGAAAAAGTCTTTTAAAATAACGATTATAACTATTTTGGCAGTGGCACTAGTTGCAGTTATTACCTGCACTGCATTTTTAATTCAAAAAACAAATAAGGCTAACGCAGATAAAGATAATCAACAAGAAAATTCACACACAAGTATTTCAATAAATTGTGCAAATGAAGTGGTTATGTATTTAACAGATGAACCTGTTGTTTTTAATATAAAAATTGTAAATCCAAAAGATGAGGAATACAAAATACAAATAGATGTAAACAATTCAAATATATTTTTTAAAGATAACAAAATTTATGCAAATAATGTGGGCGAAAGTATTTTGACTATCAATGTTTTAACTAAGTTTAAAACTTTAAAAAAATATGTAAAAGTAACAGTTAAGAAAAAAGAAATGTCTGTTAATATGCAAATATTAAATGATACCTTTGATTGTGTTGATAAAATTTTTGTAAGCAATAAATACTATCTACAAATTAATTCAAATGATTTAAAAGCAAAAGAATTTGACATTTTTACAACTGAAAATATTGCTGATTTATCTTATTTTAAAACAGATTCAAATTCTGTGCTGTTTACTTTTTTTGTGTCAAGCTGTGACACTACAAAATTTATTTTTAGTTGCGAAGATTATAAAGAGGAATTTGAAATAGATTGTTACGAATACATAAAAAAATTTGACGTTAAATTTGAAAATAGCCAGGGTAATAATATAGATTTGTTTTTGTTTAATAATGAAAAAAGTGAACAGGCAAATTTGGACAACATTTATAATTCTACATCTTTTAAAATTGGCGTTAATGAAAACAACTTGCCATTGTTTTCAATAACCATATCCAACCAAAATGTAGCAAAAATTGAAAACAACACAATTTTTGCGCTACAAGAAGGTGAGTGCACAATGAAAATTATGGCACTAGACGGTTCAAATTATTGCGAAGAGTATGTGATAAGTGTAAATAAAATTCTTGTTGAAAGTTTAACATTAAAGGTTAAAAACACAACATTAAAAATTGGTGAAAGTGAAAAAATTAAAATAGACATATCTCCCGTTTATGCGCTTTGTGATTGTAAAATTTATGCTGACGAGGGCTTGCAAATTAAAGATGATATGCTTTGTGCAACAAAAGAAGGCGAGTTTATGCTTTGGGTTGAAGATTCTATTTCAAATAAGATATCTTCTGTAAAAATTAGCGTATTAAAAGAATCTGTTCCAGAATATTATTTCGAAATAGAAATAAATCAATCATTTTTAGAACAATATGAAGCAAACTTTAATAATGGCATATTAACAATTAACAAAAATGAAAATTTTGTAACTGTTCCACTTAGTTACAACTGTATAGTTTATGACAATCCAGATATTGACATAACTTGTGAAATTAATGTTGTTTGTTATAATGGAATTGAGGTTAATTATGAGTGCATTTCCAATGCTGTAATTTTTAACATTAAAGGGAGTGGAAAAATTGATGTTAAAATGTCTTTAGTTGCAAATTCTCAAATTTATTATAATTTTACAATAATTAAAAAATGATTTTGTTTATATATGCTTAATTTTAAACTTACATGTTAAAAAATGACAAGCACCTTTAATCAAATGACTAAAGGTGCCAATATTACAAGCAAACACATTTTAGGGGACACTAAATTTTTGTGCTTGCAAATAATAACAAAGTTATAATATTTAGGCATTTATTTTTGTTGTGTCGCTTATACAAGATAAATATAACTTATCCAAAATAAAATTTGCCAATTCTTTAATTGATGGTATCCTGCTTGTTTTTGATATGTTAAAAAATAAAGCTTTTTCTTGGCAATTTTCAAACGCTCTTTGAATACAAAATCTTATCGATTTTTCAATATTGCAAGAGTTTGTATTGTATCTTTTTGCAAGTTTGTTATAAGTATCGTTGCACTTACCGTTTGATATTGAACTGTTTGTGTACAATTCATATATTAAATCTCCAATGTATTTAAAGCCAATGTATTTTGACTTAAAACAAAGCGTGTTTAACGCATTGTGAATTATGGCATAACATTTGCTTTCTGTTATATCAAAATTAAAAAACTGATTTGAAAAACACCGAAAGTGGTTGCCTATGGCATTTTCTAACATTTTATAGTTATCAACTACAAAAACGTGTTCGTTGCAAAAATTTAAATATTTCTTTCCAATTAAATAAATATAACAACTTTTGTTGTTGCGTTCGAAATCATTAAATATGTTTGTATTAAAATTTACGCTTGTATCAAAAACCACATACATGGGCTTTATTTTTTCCATAATATATGCCAGCACATCAATTTTTTGACATTCAAACAAGTGCATTTTTGTATTTGTACAAATGTTGTATATATCCTTACAAAAGGCGTTGTCACTATGATAAAATACTATAGAATGTTGATTCATAACCATTCAACTCTCCTTTGTTTTATAAAATGTTAGCACCAAATTTAAAAATATGTCAACAAAAATGAACACTTTTTTACAAATATTTACAAAAATAATTAAATTTGTAAAAAAGTACTGTAACTATTTAATTTTGCCTTTATTAATAATTGGGTATTGCAAAAAATCATAAAAGATGATATTATTATGCCAAGGAGAAATTATGAAGGGTAAATTTTTAAAAGTAGTATCAGGTATTGTTTTGGCAGTTGTAGTAGCCGTTGTGGGAGTTTTTGCCTATTCATCAGTAAAAAACAATTTCTTTCCAAGCGCAGACCAATTACAACCAGTAACCACAATCACGCGAAGTGTAAGTGACGATGGTCAATACTACTTTTCTTGGAACGAGGTTGAGGGTGCTGACCGTTATGGTGTTATAATAAGCAAATATGACGATGGAGAGTGGCAACAGGGCTCACCATATGTTGTTAACGAAAACGAGTGTGGGTATTCTGTTGATGCAGAAAAAATTGCAATAAAGGTTCAGGCGCAGGATTCAACTGGCGAAAAAGCCAATTCAGAATGGTCAAAAGAGTATGTTCATGAAATCAATCAACAACAAATCTCTTACGACTCGGCAAACTTGTTTGTTTCGTCAATGTTGCCATACAAACTGTTAAAGGTTGTAAATATATCCATCGACGGCAATGCCGTTAGAACAAATGCAATATTTCAAAGAAATAACAAAGTTGAAATGTACGAACTTTATACATATTATGAAAACGGAATAACCTCGCTAGAAGATTGCATGAACAAAAAAGCAGATTACACAGCAATAAAAAATCATTATGAAGTCGTTTCCTACAATTCTGCAGACTACTTGTTGCAGTCAAATAGTTTTGTTGGTCAAATGGAAGAATACAGACAACAAGGCTATACATTTGAAGTTATTTCTCAGCATGTTGCAAAAGTTGATGAAAGGAATAAAGCATTTTTTGTTTATGCAACATATAAATTAACAAAGGGCGATGAAGTTAAATATATTAACAACAAAATGACTGTTGCAGTAAACGAAGAAAGCCCTAACGAAATTGAAAATTACACTAAAAAAGTTGCAAATACTGAAGATAGGTTATTAAGGGAAGAATTTTGCCACGAATTAGAGGGCGATGAAATAACACTTGCTCAGGAAATGGAAAAACTCTATCAACAAAAAGAAACAACCCAAAACCAAACAACGCAAAAAACAAGCACAAATAGTGGCAACTATAATCAAGGCGAAGAATTTTGTTTATGAAAAAAGAATGTGTTTTGCTTTCTGATGGCAACTTGATACTTATGTGCGAACTAAAAGACAAATGCAAAAAATACAATATTGATTTGTCGCCATGCAAGTATATTTTTGAAATGTTAAACAAGTACAATAGTGGCACAAATGCAATAGTAATTGAGCAGTGTGAAAAATTTGCCGATTTTGAACAATATGTAAGTCAGGAAATTTTAAAAAAAACATATTATTTTAAACAGGACAAGCTTGTAAATGCAATGACTAAACAAACTTACAATAATTTTGACGAATTTTTAACAAGTGGTGAATTTGACCATAAAATCCAAAAAAAATTCACAACAAACTATGAGACATTTGTTACCGAAAGGCTTGAAAAAATAGGTGTGGTGATGAATTCATGGAAGGCTAGATTTATAAAGTACATATTGTGCGAAATGAAAAATTTGGGCACAAAAAATGTAAGCCGAAAAATTATAGAAAGCGTTGGGGCAAGCAAGGAGGTTGAAATTAAGCACATTTACGATTCTTTGCGTCCAACACTAAAAGAATTTACACTTAAGTTAAATGCAAAAAGCAATGAGCAAATAAAACCAGAAAAAGTTAAGCAAATGATAGATAGTTTATATGAGTATGTTTTTAGCAAATAGCCCATAGGGCTATTTTTTAAACTTTAAAACAAAAAATACATATATAAAAATATGTTTGAATTTTTAAAGGCCTACAACTATAAACCTAATGAAAAATTAAGTTACCATTGCACAATGCGAGTTGGTGGCAACGCTCAATTTTATTTAGAACCAAAAACAATTAAGCAATTATTAAAAGTGGTTAAAGAATGTCAAAAAAACAATATTAAATATTTTATTTTGGGCAATGGCAGCAATGTTATATTTGGCGACAAACAGTTTAAAGGTGTTGTTATTTGCACTAAATTGTTAAAAAAAGTAAAAATTAAGAAAAACACAATAATTGCCGAATGTGGGGCAAATTTGTTTGCAATAAATTACATGTTGCAACAAAACAATCTTGGTGGCATGGAATGGAGTTATGGAATTCCAGGAACTGTTGGTGGAGCCGTTTGCATGAATGCCGGTGCATATGGTGGACAAATGAAAGATGTTGTAACAAAAGTGCAAATATACGACGGCAAAAAAATTAGAACATTAAAAAACAAGCAAATAGAATTTACCTACCGAGACAGTTTAATAAAACGCAAGCAGTTTTTAGTTGTTAAAGTTTGGATAAAATTAAAATTTGAAAACAAAGAAAAAATAAAAGAAAAACAAACCTCCTATTTTAATAAAAGAAAGATTTCTCAACCGATTGAAACTTACAATTGTGGCAGTGTTTTTAAGGCAGTAAATGGCGTAAGTGCAGGAAAAATAATTGACAATCTGGGCCTTAAAGGTGTTAAATTAAATGGAGCGCAAATTTCAAAACTTCATGCTAATTTTATTGTGAATTTGGGCAACGCAACAAGTGAAGATGTAAAGGAATTAATAAATCTAATAAAGCATAAAGTTAAAGAGCAAACGGGAATAGACTTAGAAGAGGAAATAATTTTTGTAGGAGATTAAAATGGTAATTTACGGTGATTATCACACGCATACGATATATTCAAGTGGCAAGCATAAAAGAAAACACGCCACAGGAAGCATTTTAGAGAACGCTCTTTTTGCAAAACAAAAAGGATTAAAGGAGATAGCCATAACAGAACATGGATTTTCGCACAAACTTTATGGCTTGCAAAGGAAAAATCTTGAACAAATGCGAAAAGAGATAAACGAGGCAAAATTAAAAACTGGTATTAACATTTTACTGGGAATTGAGGCAAACATAATTTCCAGCGAAGGAGATGTTGATTTAACTTTAAACGACATTAAAAATTTTGATTTCATAATAGTGGGATTTCATTGTTTTGCCAAGTCTAAATCATTAAAAGAATATTTTAAATTTTTTTTGCCTAACATTTTGGGCTTTAAACGAAAAAAAGATTATAAAAGAAACACTTTGGCTTTGCTTAAAGCAATGGACAAGTATCCTATTGATGTCATATCTCATCCTGGGGTAAAAATGCCAATAGATTTTGCCGAAGTGGCACAGCAAGCAAAGAAAACAAACACAATGTTGGAAATTAATGGCAAGAGAATTGCTTATAAAGAAAACGATGTTATAACTATAAAAAACGCAGGCGCAAAGTTTATAATATCTTCCGATGCACACAGTGCAAATCGAGTTGGAGAAGTAAGAAAGCCAATAAATTTTGCAATAAAGAACAACATATCTAACAACGATATTGCAAATATGGGCAAAAGGATTAACTATAAAAATTACAAAAACTAACAAGAGGTAAAAGTTGAGTTTTTCAAAGGACATAAAAAATGAAATATTAAGCAAGCCAATAACACAAGATTGTTGTGGGCTGGCTTTTTTGAGTGGAATTTTAAGTTCCTCTGCTTTTATATGTTTAAAAGGCGATGTAAAAGTTAGTTTAACAACAGATTTAAGCAATCTTGTAGATTATATAAATTCTATAATTGTAAAGCTTTACGGCGTAGAAGTTAAAGCACAAGTGTGTAAAAAATATCAAATAAAAAAAGAAGATTTTTACACTGTAGACATTCCAAAAGATTTAGCGTATAGACTGTTAATAGACACGGGCTGTGCAAAAATAGAAAACGGCAACTTGATTAGATGTTTTAATGTTGATGAATACATGATAAAAGAAGAGCATTGTTTAAAAAATTTTGTTGCTGGTGTTTTTGTGGGTTGTGGGACAAGCAGTATAAAAATTAACAACCAAAACAGGCTTTCAACGGGATACCACTTAGAGTTTGCTTCAAAAAATCAAATTTTTTTGTTGGGGCTTAAAAAAATTCTTGCGCAATTTGAAATATATGCAAAACTAATAAAGCGAAAAAACAGTTATATTTTATATGTGAAAGACGCAAACGAAGTTAGCAATGTTTTGGCGCTTATTGGCGCATTTAACGCAGTGCTTATGCTTCAAAATGAAATGGCAATAAGAGAAGTTAGAAACAAAATTAACAGGCAAACAAACTGCATAAGTGCAAACATCAATAAAACTGTAAATGCAAGCATTAAACAAAACAACGCAATTTCTTTAATAGTATCCAAAATTGGTTTAGAAGAATTGCCACAAGACCTTCAGGATGTTGCACTTTTAAGAATGGCAAATCCAGAAGAAAGTTTGGATGAGCTAATAAAGCTTGCGTCGTATAAAATTACAAAAAGTGCACTTAATTACAGGTTGAACAAGCTTATTAAAATTGCAGACAAATTAAAGGAGTAAAAAATGGAACAATTCGTCCACTTGCACAATCACACCGAATACAGTTTGCTTGACGGTGCAGCAAAAATAAGTGAACTTGTTAAAGAAACAAAAAATAGAGGCTGGAAAGCAGTTGCAATAACAGACCATGGCAATATGTATGGTGCGTTGCAATTTTATACGGCGTGTCTTGGTGCTGGAATAAAACCAATAATTGGTTGTGAGTTTTACATGTGTGAAGACATGAATTGTAAGCAGGGCAAGCAAGATATTGGACATTTAATATTGCTAGCCAAAAACAATGAAGGCTATAAAAATCTTTTAAAGCTAAATTCAGTTGCTTACATAGATGGATATTATTATAGACCAAGAATAGATTATAAGATGTTGAGTCAACATTCAAAGGGCTTGATATGTTTAAGTGGGTGTTTAGCCGGACATCTTCCAAAACTCATTTTGGGGCACAGAATGGACGATGCAAGGGATTTTGCATTAAAATTAAAAAACATGTTCGCTGACGGCGATTTTTATTTGGAAATACAAAATCACGGAATTTTAGAAGAAAAAGAAGTTGTTGTTGGGCTTGAAAAAATAAGCAAACAAACAGGCATTAAATTGGTTGCGACAAACGATTGCCATTACATAAAAAAAGAAGATGCAGAAATACAAGATGTGTTGATGTGTGTTCAAATGGGAAAAACATTGGACGACCCCGATAGATTGAAGTTTTCTACAAATGAATTTTATTATAAAACATACGAAGAAATGCAAGAGGCATTTGTGGGTTATGAAGACGCTTTAAAAACCACACTGGAAATTGCAGACAAGTGCGATGGTGTAATAAGGCGCAAAGTTCACGGAGAAATGGGACTTGAAGAAAAATATGTTCTTCCAGCAACGGAAAACTTTATTCCTTTATATGTTCCTCCAAACAATATGAA
>CALWKJ010000012.1 GCA_944381225.1 uncultured Clostridia bacterium
GCAATAAATAATAATCATTCAGAACTTGAATCTACAAAAATTATTGAGTCGTTTATGATTTTAAACAATGAAGTTATTGGTGAATTTTTTAAAAAAAATAATTTAGAAACTATTTATAGAATTCACAAGAGCCCATTGCAAAAAGACATTGATGAATTAAATGAAATATTAATGGATTTCGTTAATAATAAAGTTGGTCAAAATTCTTATAGTTATCAAAAAGCTATTAAAAAAATAAAAGGAATAGAGAATGAAGACTTTTTAAAATTAAAAATTTTAAAATCACTGCCTAAAGCAGTATATGGTCCGGAAAATTTCGGACATTTTGGATTGGCATCTCAAAATTATCTTCATTTTACTTCGCCAATACGAAGATATGCCGATTTAGTTGTTCATCAAATTTTAGATTCATATGAATCAGATAAAAAATTTATCCCTACATATGATTATTTAAAATTTGTTGGAGAATATATTACAGAAAGAGAAAAATGCGCCATAATGTCAGAAAAAGAAAGCCATGAACTTATGTATACAATTTGGGCGGAAAATCATATAAATGAAGAAATCCAAGGGCAAATTTATGATTTTAACGATAAAGCATTAATAGTAAAACATGATTCTGTTTTAATTACTGTTCCATACAGCAGCATAAACAAAAGCAAAAGATATAATAAACCTACCATTTGTAAAACATCAATCAAATTTAAAGAGGGATTTTCTTTGAATATTGGAGATAAAATTAATGTAAAAATTTTATCAACTGATAGGTTAAACAGAGTCATAAATGTTGAAGCTTCAATTATAAAAGAAAAACAAACAGAAAAAAATAATATCAAAAAAGAAAATCAATTTTCATTATAAAAAATCTACCATATGGTAGTTTTTTTTATAATATCTTATATATTCTTTGCATAAAATGTAACATGAAAAAAATTACAGAAAAAATTTTTAGAAACTATATTGCAAATGCTTTTATTATTTTAATATTTGTCTGTTTATTTTCATTATCATTTTTAGGACAAGTGACATATGTTTTTAATTCTAATGGCTATTCTCCACTTTATAATGGAAATAAAAATTCTAATAAAGTTTCACTTATGTTTAATGTGTATATGGGAACAGAGTACATAGACGATATTTTAACATGCTTAAACGAGTCAAATTCAAAGGCAACATTTTTTGTTGGTGGAAGTTGGGCAATAAAAAATAGTGACACTTTAAAAAAAATTTTAGATAATGGTCATGAAATAGGCAATCATGGTTACTGGCATAAAGACCATAAAATGATAAGTTATGAAAAAAATTTAAGTGAAATTGAATTAACACATAAACTGGTTAAAGAATTATTAAATTATGATATTTCATTATTTGCGCCACCCAGTGGTTCTTTTGGAAACAACACATTAAAGGCAGCACAGCAAATGGGCTATAAAACTATAATGTGGACAAAAGATACAATAGATTGGCGAGATAAAGATTCGTCGCTAATATATTCTAGAGCAATAAAAAATCCTTCAGGCGGTGATTTTATATTAATGCATCCCACAGAATGTACCTTAAAAGCACTTCCAGATATTATTTCATTTTATACACAAAGTGGATATAAATTGACAACAGTTTCGGAAAATATTGCACAATAGGGCTTGGAAAAATTTAATAATGGTGATATAATACTCTTGCGTTGTAATGGCGTTTAAAATTTATTAAAGAGGAAAATTGTTGTGGCAATTTATAACTTGTCAAATGAATCACAAAGGAATCAAAAATCGCAAAAAGACAAAAATAAAACAGTTGGAATAATTCTCATAGCCGTATCATCATTTGCTTTTTTAGTTTTATTGACTAGTTTTATTCAATTTTTAAAATCTTTTTTGCTTGGAATTTTTGGACTTTTTTCATATCCTTTGTTTATTACTACTTTTGTAATAGGAATGGCTTTATTAAATAATAAAAAATATATAATGACAGTTAAGTATATTGTCTATCTTTTGTGCGCAATCCTTTCTTTGTTGTGTATTTTGCACATGTTGTTTATGGATACTAGTGGAAGTTTTTTTTCTTATTTAAGCAGATGTTATACACAAAAAATGACAGTAGGGGGATTTGTGTGTGGCATTTTAACTGCACCTTTTATATTTATTTTAAACAAAGCTGGAGCTTTTATTGTATTTAGTGTATTATTGATTATTTTTGGAGCTCTTTTAGCAGATTATATATATTATTTAAATAAATCACAAGTTTTAAAAAATCCTATAAGTGTGTCTAAACAAATACCAAAAATTGAACAACCAAAAGGAATAGAAACATTAAATAAAAAAGAACATGAAAAAATAAATGTTGTATTAGATGCTAAATTAAGCACGGAACAAGTTGATGATTCTGCAAAACGTAAACTTGGTTTAATAAAAACTAATCGAGACGATATTGCCAATGATAAAGAAGACAAAAAAGAACAGAAAAAATTACCTTCTTTTGACGATAAAAAATCGTTAAAAGAATTTTTGCTAACGCCTGATAGTAAAGTAGATTTGTCGAAGTACAATGCAAAATCATTGCCCAAACTCACAGTTTCTATGCAGAAAAATATAGATGATTTAAAATCTTCAAACACAATCAAAACAATACAAAATGAAACAAATGATGGTATGCCAAGCAAAATTGTTCACGATTATTCTGCATCATATAATAATAATTTATATGAAAACAATGACAAAAAAACTTTTTTTGCTCCAATAATTGAAAACAAAGAAAATGTTGAAGCTAAAACTAATGATTCAACTTTTGCAGATGATGTTTTGGCATCATTAATAAGTGATGCAAAGATTAATACAAATGCAGAGCCAATTAAGCCAGAAAATGGCAGACGGGGGCTTAGGAATCTAAATCTTGATGCAAATTTTGTTAAGCCAAAAGTTGAACAACAAAAAATAGAAAATTTGCCAATTAAGCCTAAAAAACAACTTAGATATCACTTGCCACCTTTAGATTTATTAACAACCAAGTCGGTTGACTTAAGTGAATTAAATGAAGATGTTATGTTAAAGCGCGAACAATTGGAAAATGCCCTTGACACCTTTGGAATTCCAGCAAAAG
Source organism: uncultured Clostridia bacterium (assembly GCA_944381225.1). Taxonomy (GTDB): domain Bacteria; phylum Bacillota; class Clostridia; order Christensenellales; family UBA1242; genus UBA5893. The sequence continues at coordinate 3,094 of CALWKJ010000012.1, forward strand.
TAATCGAAGTAGTTGTTGGACCTGCTGTAACAAGATACGAACTAGAAATGCCGGCTGGTATATCTGTTAAAAAATTGTTAGCACATGCAGACGATATAGCTTTAAATTTAGCCGCAAATGGTGATATAAGAATTGAAGCTCCAATTCCAGGTAAAAGCGCAGTGGGAATAGAAGTCCCAAATGAAAAAATCGCAACAATAGGGCTTAAAGATATTATAGCTTCCAATGAATTTCAAAATGCTAAGGCTCCATTAACCTTTGTACTTGGAAAAGACATAGCGGGCGCTGTTAGGTTGTGCAATCTTGCAAAAATGCCACATTTGTTGGTTGCTGGTTCAACTGGAAGTGGTAAATCAGTATGTTTAAATGCTGTAATTTTAAGCTTAATATATAAAACTTCTCCAGATGATGTCAGATTAATCTTAATTGACCCAAAACAAGTAGAATTTTCTATATACAATGGCTTGCCACATCTTTTGTTGCCAAATGTTATAACGGATAGTGACAAAGCTTTAAACGCATTATCATGGGCAGTAAATGAAATGGAAAGAAGATATACTTTGTTTAAAAATACAAGGACAAAGGATATTGTTGAATATGTTAACAGCGCTGACGTTTTAGAGGGAAGAAGCGAAAAAATACCTTATATAGTAATAATTATAGATGAAGTTGCAGATTTGCTTATGACTGCGAAAAAAGATGTAGAGGAGAAAATAGCGCGATTAGCACAAAAAGCAAGGGCTGCAGGAATTCATTTGATTTTGGCAACTCAAAGACCATCGGTTGATGTTATTACTGGAACTATGAAAAACAATTTCACTTCAAGAATAACTTTCAAATTAATGAGTTTTGCTGATAGTAAAACCATATTGGACCAAGGTGGTGCTGAAAAATTGTTGGGTAAAGGTGACATGTTATATAAACCAAGCGACGCAAGTGAGCCAAAAAGAATACAAGGCTGTTTTGTTACTTCAACTGAAGTTAATAATATAGTTGAATATGTTAAAGATAAAAATTCTGATTATGATTACGATGATAAGATTGAAACTCAAATATTAAATCCTCCAAAGCAAGATGCTATGAGCAGTTTAAACGGAGAATCAAGTAATGAAACTGGTTATGATCCTCTTATGCCACAAGCTTTAAAATGTGTTATAGAAAACGGACAGGCATCTATAAGCATGTTGCAACGCCGACTTGTTATTGGTTATCCAAGAGCGGCAAGAATAATTGATCAAATGCAAGAAAGTAATTTTATTTCTCCACAAGATGGAAGCAAACCAAGAACAGTATTAATAACAATGGAACAATATGAAGAAATGTTTGGTGATGAATAATGACAGATAAAGAACTAAAAGAAAAACAAATAAGCGCTATAAGTTTAGGATGTGATAAAAACAGAGTTGACTTAGAGCATATGCTTGGAAAGTTAAAAGATTTTGGATTTAATATTGTAAGTGACTTAGATGAGGCACAAATTATTATTGTCAACACTTGTGCTTTCATTTTACCTGCAGTAAAAGAAGCAATAGAGAACATTTTATTAGCTGTAAGCAAAAAGCAAAATAAATGTGAAAAAGTAATTGTAACTGGCTGTATAAACGAAAGATACACAACAGAACTAAAAAACTCTTTAAAAGAGGTTGACTGCTTTGTAAAATTAAAAGACAACGATGATATAGTTAAAATAATTATGAATTTGTATGGACTGGATATAAAAGATAAATTTAGAAGCAATTTGCGTTTGTTGACAACACATAAACACTATGCATATTTAAAAATTGCTGACGGATGCAACAATGGCTGTGCATATTGCACAATACCAAGAATTAGGGGTAGATATAGATCTGTTGACATTGATGAACTTTACAAAGAAGCAAAACAATTAGCAAAGCAAGGTGTTAAAGAATTGATTTTAGTTGCACAAGATATAACCAGATATGGCGAAGATATTTATAATAAAAATTCCCTTATAGATTTACTTGAAAAACTTTCAAAAATTAAAGAAATTGAATGGATTAGGTTGCACTATTTGTATCCTGAAAAAATAACAGATCAGTTTTTAGATTACATAAATAATAATCAAAAAATATGCAAATATTTAGACATTCCATTACAGCATATCGATGATAAAATATTATTTGATATGAACAGGAAATGTGATGAAAAAACCACAAGAGTATTGATTGACAAAATAAAAAACAGTTATCCAAATTTTACAATAAGGTCAACGTTTATCGTTGGATTTCCAGGAGAAACTAAAAAACAGTTTAATAAGCTGCTAGATTTTATAATGCAATCAAATTTGCAAAATGTAGGATTTTTTCCATTTTATAAAGAAGAAAAAACTAAAGCTTTTTATATGAAAAAACAAGTTCCAAACTTTATAAAAAAGCGCAGATTAAATAAAATTCAAAAACTGCAACAACAAATTGCTGATAATTTAAATAAAAAAAGAATTAATCAAGTTGTTAAAGTGTTGATTGATGAATTTGATACAAATTCAGGCTTCTACATCGGAAGAGATGAATTTAACTCTCCAGGGGTTGACTTTTGTATTGAAATATTGGATAATAATAACGTTGAGTGTGGGCAATTTTATAATGTTAAACTTACAGATTACTCAAATGGAATTTTCAAAGGAGAGATAATATGAATTTGCCAAATAAATTAAGTATTTTAAGGATTTGTTTTATTCCGTTTATAATGTTTTTTTACATCCAAAATTTTTGGCAATGGGGTAAAATAGTAGCAGTAGTATTATTTGTTTTAGCAATTATCACAGACGCCTTAGACGGTTACATAGCTAGAAAATATAATTTAGTTACAGACTTGGGCAAATTGTTAGACGCCAATGCTGATAAGATATTAATTTTAGCAGCACTTTTATTGGTTGTTGTTGACAATACTATTATTGCACCATATGGAGTAATAATTGCAACAATAATTATTGGAAGAGATATGATTATAAGTGCATTTAGACAAATAGCGGCAACAAAAAATTTTGTCATGGCAGCAGACAAACTAGGCAAAATTAAAGCTATTTTAACTGATATTTCAATGGCAATGTTTATGCTTTTATCATATTTTTATCAAATTGAACTAAATGCAAATTTTACTAATGTTTTTGCAATTTGCTCATATGTTATGATTGGAATAAGCATAGTTCTTACAATTTGGTCTATGTTAAACTATATGATAAAAAATAGAAGGGTATTAAAGTAAAACTTTTATGGTGAGTATTTACACAATTTCTGATAAAGCACTTATGGGTAAGCAGATAAACATTTTATCTGCTTATATATCTGAGTGTTTTTTTAAAAACAATTTAAAAATATTTAAACAATGTGTACTTTCTGCAAATTCTAACTTTAAACAACTTATAAACATAGATGAAAATTCTAATGTTTACATTTTTTTGGTTGACAAAGCAAACTTGAATTTAAATGAATTTTTGTGTGAAATTACAAATAGCAATCTTATTGATAATCCATATTTAAAAAATGCAATATACGATTATTACAGAAAAATTTCTCAACCAGTTGAAAAAGACAGTGAATTAGAGTGGAGAATATCATCAAAGGCAAGGGCAATTATAAATAACGAAGGGTTAACACAGGGCTATTTACTTAACAATGACAACTATATATTTTGCGTTTTGCCCAATAATTATGAAGAAGCAAGACAAATGTTTGATGATGTAGTACTTGATTTTATTAAGTCAAATCAAAAAAAGAAATATAAAACATACACGTTTAAAACTTTTGGACTTACTGAAAGTGTAATTTCAACTATAATATCTCAAGAATTAAAAAATAAAGATAAAATTTCAATAAATTTATTTTCAAAATTATTAGAGGTTGATATAGTTATTAAATCGTTAGAAAACAACCATGAATTAGATAATATTGCACAAAAAATACTTTTAAAACTAGATAAATATATTTATTCTGTAGAAGACATTCGAATTGAAAATGTTTTATATAAACTTTTAAAATTAAATGAAATAAAAATAAGCTTTATAGAAGACATAACTGCTGGTAATTTGTGTTCAAAATTAAGCCAAGAGTCTAGCGACGCTAAAAATTATATAGGTAAAAGCGTTATTGTTTTAGATAAACAATCAAAAATTGACAATTTTAATTTATCAGAGCATGATTTTGAGGTCGATTATGGAATTTCTCCAAATTTAGTTTACGAAATAACTGCGAGAATGTTAAAAGAAACAAATTCAAATATTGTGGTGGCTAATATTGGCAATTTAAATAAAGACAACAATTTGCCGTATGGACTTTGTTACATTGCCGTAGGCGATAGAAGAGAAATTCATGTTTATAAAAATATTTTTAAAGGTAGCATAAAAGATATAATTAACAGCGTAACTATTGCAAGTTATTTTTATCTTATTAAAAAATTGAAGAAAAATGATTTTCATTTTGAACAAACTACTGTATAATATATAAAAGACGGAGGAAAAATGGACGACAATAAAAAGAAACTTTTAGACCAAGCTATATTGCAAATTGAAAAACAATTTGGCAAAGGTGCAATAATGAAATTAGGAGATGCTCCAACCCAAAAAATAGACGTTATACCTTCTGGTTGTTTGCCACTAGATATAGCACTAGGAATTGGTGGTATTCCTAGAGGAAGAATTATTGAAATATACGGACCAGAATCATCTGGTAAAACAACAAGTGCTTTGCATGTTATTGCTGAAGCTCAAAAAATGGGTGGAACGGCAGCATTTATTGATGCAGAGCATGCCTTAGATCCAGTGTATGCGCAAAAATTAGGAGTAAATGTTGAAGATTTGTATGTGTCTCAGCCAGATAATGGAGAACAAGCCTTGGATATTTGTGATACATTGGTTAGAACAGCAGCAGTAGATGTTGTTGTCGTAGACTCAGTGGCAGCTCTCACTCCAAAAGCAGAAATAGACGGTGATATGGGTGAAAATCATGTGGGTTTGCAAGCAAGACTTATGAGCCAAGCTTTAAGGAAATTGGCAGGAATTGCAAATAAAAGTAAAACTTGTGTAATTTTTATTAATCAATTAAGAGAAAAAATTGGAGTTATGTTTGGTTCTCCTGAAACAACTGCAGGTGGTAAAGCACTAAAGTTTTATGCAAGTATCAGGATGGACGTTAGAAAAGTTGACACAATTAAAAATGGTGATGAAATAGTTGGAAATAGGACCAGAATTAAGATTGTTAAAAATAAACTTGCACCACCTTTTAAAACAGTTGAATTTGACATAATTTATGGTAAAGGTATATCTAAAACAGGTTGCGTTCTTGATTTGGCAACTGAAATGGGTATATGTCAAAAAACTGGTTCTTGGTATGCTTACAATGATGAAAAAATAGGGCAAGGTAGAGAGAATGCAAAGATGTATTTACAAAACAACCCTAATGTAATGGAAGAGATTGAAAAACAAGTTAGGCAAAAAGCCGGACTTTGATTTTTGATGTTTTACTAAAGTCCTTTAAAATAATTGAATTATTTAAAGGCATTAGTTCAATAATATTGCTTTTATCGCTGACAATTTCTGTATTGTCGGCGTAATTTTTTATTTTTGTAATAATGTAGTATTTAGTTTTTTTATCAATATCAAACGTTTGAGTACAAAGTCCTTTAGAATTAGCAGTGACACTTAAAAGTTCATCTTCGCCATCTTCAATTTTATATAATTCATATATTAAGTAATCTTGCGCTTCAAATTGCAAAACGGCTTTATTATTTTCAATTTTCCCTCTTAGCGTTGGAGGTTTGCAACTTATAAATTTATTTGATTTTTCTTTTGGTGGATTAAATTTTGAAAACAGTTCGTCAACTATATACTTTTCAGGTATAAAATTGTTTGCTTTATACACAACATGCTCTTCATTAAGACTCAAGGAATCAATTTTTTCAGTATATACAGAAGTTGGAATTTTGAATTTTGCAGGTTTATTAGTTGAATATATTCTTTCAAAATACAATTTTACAATATCTGTTGGAGCACCGCCTCCAACTGTTGATATTTTTTTATTATCTACATTGCCAATCCAAACTCCCACTATATCTTGAGTTGTAAATGATATATTCCAAGCATCTGTATTAAAGGTTTGACCAACAGTTCCTGTTTTTGTAGCAACGTCAAAGGGTAAATTGCCCAATTTTCTACCAGTTCCTGTTTTGGCACAAGTTTTTAACATATCTGTCATTAAATAAGCAGCATCTTCTCTGAGCACATTAACCTTCGATGTTTTATTTCTGTAAATAATTTTTCCGTTTTTATCTGTTATGTAATTAATAAACTTAGGCTCAGTGTATTTTCCTGAAGGAAAAATTGTATATGCACCAGCAAGCTCTTTTAGCGTGGTTCCATACGTCATTCCTCCTAAAGCAAGGCTTAAATTTTCATCATTATTATCAAATTGTATTCCACATTTTGAAGCGTAATTCTTTGCTTTTTTTGTGCCAACATAACTTAAAACTTTTACGGCTGGAACATTTAAAGATTTTGCAACGCTATCTCTCACCGAAATATAACCATAATATTTGTTATTTATGTTAGAAGGTGAATATCCGTTTATATCTATTTTTTCATCATTAATTTGAGTAAGTGGAGAAACTATATTTTCGTTAAGAGCTGGACCGTAAACCAATATTGGTTTAAGTGCAGAGCCTGGTTGACGTTTTGCCGTTAATAATTTAATTTTTGATTTTCCAAAATAGGCTTCAATTTCTCCATTTGAATTTATGGAAATTCCGGCACAATCATCACCATTTGAAAAATATGATAAACTATTACTTAATTCATTTTGCTTGTTTTTATCAAAGTATGTGTAAATTTTGTATTCTCCAATAGCGATTTGTTTAATAGGCATATTTAAAATTCGACTTGCTTCTTCTAAGCATGCCATAGAATATGAATTTAATTCATTGTTGTTAATTGATGAAACTTGCGTTTGTAATTTAGAAAGTTTAGCGTTATTAAATGTATTAAAATCTATTTTTTTATCATTAAACATTTCTTGTAAAACAATATTTCGCCTTTGAACTGTCTTATCTACATTTTTGATTGGCGAGTAAGTATTTGGTGATTTTATCATGCCGGCGAGCGTTGCACTTTCTTGCAAATTTAAATCTTTTGCATGCTTGGAAAAATAATGCATGCTGGCATTTTCTATGCCATAACAATTATCTCCAAAATAAATAATATTTAAATAGTATTCCATTATTTCATCTTTGGTTAATTTTTTTTCGCATTCCTTTGCAAGTACTATTTCATTAATTTTTCTAGAAAAAGTTTTTTCGTTAGTAAGATGTGTGTTTTTTATTAACTGTTGTGTAATTGTAGATGCCCCTTCTTTGATTTTAAATGATGTTATATTTTTTATCATCGCAGATATCATGCGTTTGTAATTTAAACCCTTGTGATTGTAAAATTCTTTGTCCTCAATAGAAATAAAAGCATCAACAGTGTATTTGTTTAAGGTGTTAAATTTAACAAAATTTGAACCTATACTAGCATCTTTTATTGGACAATTATTTTTATCATACATTTCAATTATAGAACTTGTGTATTTGATTTTATTTATGTCAAAATCTACTTTTTCAGAAAAAATATAAGTCAAACCTATTAATATTGAACAAATAGCCAAAAATATCAAAATAGCTACTATTCCAAATATTGCTATACGTTTTATCGTTTTTTTCATACTAATTTATTATGAGTATTTATTGTGTAATTATAAATAAATTTAAAAATTAATTTTTTTATTGTAAAAGTAGTATAAAATGTTGTATAATACTTTGTTAAATGGAGAATAAATGCAATATCACATAGTTACATATGGATGTCAGATGAATGTCCATGAATCTGAAAAAATAGCAGGAATATTACATAATATGGGTTATACATACACTGATCAAAGAGAAAGTGCTGATATAATTGTTTTTAACACGTGTGCAATAAGAGAAGGAGCCGAAGATAGAGCTTTTGGAAACATAGGCGCTTTAAAGCAACTAAAAAAACAAAATCCAAATAAAATTATTGTTGTTTGTGGATGTATGACACAACAAAAACAAGTTTCAGAAAAAATATTTAAAACATTTCCTTTTGTAGATATAATTCTAGGAACAAACAATTTGCATCTTTTAGAAAAATTAATTAAACAAAAAATAACCTATAAAAAGCGAATATTAGAGCATCTAGAATCAACAAATGTTGTGGAAGGGTTGCCATGCTTTAGAACAAGTGGAAAAAACGCATGGGTAAACATAATGTATGGTTGTAACAATTTTTGTACATATTGTATTGTTCCTTATGTAAGAGGTAGAGAAGTAAGCAGAAAAAAACAAGATATACTTAATGAAATTAAAGATATAGTTAGCACAAATCAATATGAAACAATAACTCTTTTAGGACAAAATGTAAACTCTTATGGAAATGATGACAACACTCAAGGAACATTTGCAAATTTATTGCAAGATATATGCAACTTAGAAGGAAATTTTAAATTGACTTTTATGACATCTCATCCCAAAGATTTAAGCGATGATTTAATCTCTGTGATGAAAGAAAATGATAAAATTATAAAGGAAATACATTTGCCAGTTCAAAGTGGAAGTAATAAAATTTTAAAATTAATGAACAGAAAATACACTGTTGAACATTATGAAAATCTAATAAAAAAACTAAGAACAAGTATGCCGAATATTCGAATTACAACAGATATAATTGTGGGATTTCCGGGCGAAGATGAAATTGATTTTAATCAAACATGTGAACTTGTTAAAAAAATCAAATACGATGGCATTTTTGCATTCATGTATTCAAAAAGAAGTGGAACAGTAGCAGAAAAAATGGACGGACAAGTTGATGAAGAAACAAAAAACAAAAGAGTAAATTTTCTTTTAAACCTTGAAAGGGAAATTAAAGAACAAAAGGGGAAATGATGGATTTAAAAGCAATATTAGAGTATGAAAAAACATCACCAATGATAAAGCAATACATAAGAACAAAACTTGAGTATGAAGATACTATAATTTTTTATAGATTAGGTGATTTTTATGAATTCTTTTTCGATGATGCAATAAATATGGCCAAAGTTTTAGATTTAACATTAACAGGCAAAGATTGCGGTTTGGACGAAAGGGCTCCAATGTGTGGAATACCTTATCATGCCGCAGAATCATATATTAACAAATTGATTTCCCTTGGTTATAAAGTTGCTATCTGCGAACAAACAACTGACCCAAAAGATAAAAAAAGTTATAAAGACTTAGTAAAAAGAGATGTTGTAAGAATAGTTACTCCAGGAACTGTTATCGACGAAAATTTATTAGACGAAAAAAAGAACAATTACATAGCATGTATTTATCAAAATAACAAAATAATTGGGTTTTCATATCTAGATATTACAACTGGAGAATTTAAAACAACACAGTTCGACGGCGAAGAAAGATATAAAAGTTTAAATGACATTTTAGTAAGAGTTATGCCGGCTGAAGTTCTTTGCTGTACGGATGAAGAATTTGAAAATTCTTTGCCTGTAAGAAAATTAGATTTAATTGCACCTTTTACAAATGCTAAAAATTTATTTTACAACGAAAAAGAAGCAAATGAAGTTTTAACAAAGCAATTTTCAGCAAATTTTAAACGGCTGTTTGGCTTGACTAATATGTCAAATTCTATAATTAGTTGTGGTGCGTTGTTAAAATACATTACAGAAACTCAAAAAAGAGATTTAAGTCATTTAAATTCAATTACAAAAATAAATAATGAAAAATATATGGTGATAGACATTAATACAAGAAAAAATCTTGAAATTATGGAAACCATAAAAGACCGTAGAAAAAAAGGTTCTTTAATTGGAGTTATGGATAAAACCAAAACATCAATGGGAGCCAGAATGTTACGTTCTTGGATAGAACAACCACTATATGATTCAAAGGAAATAAATTTGCGTTTAGACAGCGTTGAAGAACTTTGTGGCAAACTTATTTTAAGAGATAGTTTAAAAGAGCTATTAAACAAGTTCAACGACATTGAAAGAATATGTGGAAGAATCAGTTATGGAAATTTCACACCAAGAGACTGTTTGTCACTTAATAATTCATTGGAACTACTTCCAGCCATAAAGAATTTAATTGCAAACTGCAATTCAAATTTAATTAAGCAAATATATATAGAAATTGGTGATTTTAAAGATTTAACTTCTAAATTAAAGAATGCAATAATAGATAATCCTCCTGCTCTTACAACGAATGGTGGTTTTATTAAAGATGGCTACAGCGAAGAATTAGACAATTACAGAACTGCTTACACTAAAGGTAAAGATTGGATAATTCAATATGAATTAAAAGAGAAAGAAAGAACAGGAATAAAGAATTTAAAAATTGGATTTAATAAAGTTTATGGGTATTATATAGAAATTAATAAATCGTCTTTAATGAATGTGCCTATTAACTATTCAAGGAAGCAAACAGTTGCCAATAACGAAAGATTTATAACAGAAGAATTAAAACAATTAGAAGAAAAAATATTAGGTGCAGAAGAAAACTCTATAAAATTAGAACAAAAATTATTTAATGAAATAAGAAGTCAACTTTTGAATTATGTTAAAATTATACAACAAACTTCAATATCGGTAGCAAAACTTGATTGCTTGTTGTCTTTAAGTGAACTTGCAACAAAAAACAATTATTGCAAACCTAATATAAACAATAAAATTAACCACATAAATATCATTGATGGCAGACATCCTGTAATTGAAGATATCTTAAAAAATAATCAGTTTATTCCTAATAATACGTATCTTGATACAAAAGATAGTAAGACAATGATTATTACCGGGCCAAATATGGCTGGTAAAAGCACTTACATGAGACAAGTGGCACTCATAACATTAATGGCGCATATGGGAAGTTTTGTCCCAGCAAAACAAGCAGAAATATCGTTGACAGATAGGATTTTTACAAGAGTTGGCGCCAGTGATGATTTGGCACTTGGACAATCAACTTTTATGGTAGAAATGATGGAAGTTGCAAATATATTAAAAAATGCAACAAATAATAGTTTAATAGTGTTAGATGAGATTGGAAGAGGGACAAGCACTTTTGACGGATTAAGTATTGCTTGGAGCGTTGTTGAATACATATCAAAACAAATGGACGCAAAAACGCTGTTTTCAACACATTACCATGAATTAACTGAATTGGAAAATTTTTTGCCAGGCGTTAAAAACTATAAAATTAGTGTTAAAGAATTTAATGGCAATATAGTTTTTTTAAGAAAAATAATTCGGGGAGGAGCATCAAAAAGTTTTGGCATAGAAGTTGCTGCACTGGCTGGAGTGCCAAAAGAAGTTATTGTTAGAGCCAAAGAAATATCAAATATGCTGGAACAAAACGACTCTGCAAAAAATTTGGCTTTTAAAGCGTCAAAAGATGTTGAACAAACAAAACAAAAAGACCAAAGTTACACTGAAATTATTGGAATTTTAAAAGATTTGGATATAAACACTATATCTCCAATAAGTGCATTTGAAACTCTTTGTGATTTAATTGAAAAAGCAAAAAAGTAAAAGGATAATAAAATGGCTAATATATCAGTATTAGATAAATCAGTTTGGACAAAAATTGCAGCAGGAGAAGTTGTTGAAAAACCTGCTTCTATAATTAAAGAATTGGTTGAAAACAGCATAGATGCTGGAGCGAGAAATATTACAATAGAAATCAAAAACGGTGGAATAAGCTATATTTCAGTATTAGATGATGGCTGTGGTATACAAAAGGATCAAGTAGGTCTTGCTTTTGTTGCTCATGCAACTAGTAAAATTAAATCTATTGACGATTTGTACAATCTTTCTTCAATGGGATTTAGAGGTGAAGCTCTTGCGAGTATAAGTGCTGTTTCTCTTGTTGAAATGATAACAAAAACACAAGAACAAGAATTTGGATATAAAATTGAACTAGAAGGGGGAGAAAAAAAGTCATTTGGAGAAATTGCTTGTGTAACTGGTACTCAAATAAAGGTAAAAAACCTTTTTTTCAACACACCAGCTAGGGCAAAATTTTTAAGAAAACCAAAAACTGAAGAAAACGATATAACCAATTATGTTGAGAAACTAATGTTAAGCCACAGCGACATAAACTTTAAATATATTGTAGACGACAAATTGATATATAATACAACAAATTGTAGCATTATTGATGTAATATACACAATATATGGAAAAGAAATAGCAAATAATATGATAGAAGTCAACTATTTTAGAGGCAATTATAATGTTTATGGCTACATATCAAAACCTAATATCTGCAAAAGCAACCGAACTTATCAATCGCTTTTTGTAAATAAAAGATTTTGCATAAACCAGTTAATTAGCGCAAGTGTATCTAATGCTTACGAATCTTTTTTAATGAAAGGTAAATTCCCTGTTTACGTTTTATTTTTATCAATGCCTAAAAATAGTTTAGATGTCAATGTTCATCCAAACAAACTTGAAGTTAAATTTGAAAATTCTCAACTGATATATAGCATATTTAATGATGCGATTTATCAAGCATTAGCAAACCAAACACATATAGTCGAAGGTGTCGATAATGATGTGAAGCAAAATAAAATAGCTGAGAACGTAGAAAATCATAATTTTAATATAATAACAAATTCAGAGGGTATTAGCTTTGATAATAAAAAAATTGACAATGAATTTGTGTCTAGTGAACATTTTGTAGATAAAGTTTTTTTAAAAAGTGAACCTATTGTTTTTAAACAAAACTTATATGAAAGTAAAATACCCGAAGTAATTGTTAATGTTCCAAAAGAAAGTAATGATATTTCTTATAAAAATTTTGAAGTAGTTCAAGATGATAAAAAAATATATGATGGATTGTTTAGCCCCACAAGGATTGTAATAGGAGTGGTTTTTAATACATATATTATTGTTCAAGAAGAAGATAGAATATATTTTATAGATCAACATGCTGCGCACGAAAGGCAGTTATTTGATGCATTAATCAAACAAGTTGAAGATAATAACATTCCTAAGCAAAATTTGCTAATTCCATATATTTTAAACGTAAATGATATAGAGTTTGAATTTTTAACTAATAATATTGAAATATTAAAAGGTTATGGTTTTGACATTGAAGAATTTGGAAAAAATTGTTATAAAATAACTAGCATTCCAATGTTGCTATACAACATAAACCTTAAAGAATATTTCGATGAAATTTTGTCCAATCTATCTGGCAATATTAAAAAGCCTCATGATGTTTTAAGAAACGATTTTGCAACAATGGCTTGCAAGGCTGCTGTAAAAGCAGGCAATAAACTTAGTCAACTTGAAATAAACACATTGTTAGATAAATTAAAAGAAAATAACAATACTCTTTTGTGTCCTCATGGAAGGCCAATAGTTGTTACATTTGACAAAAAGCAAATAGAAAAAATGTTTAAAAGGATAGTTTGATGAATAAAATCATTGTTATATATGGTCCAACCGCGATTGGCAAAAGTAACATAGCTATTCAATTAGCAAAAAAAATTAATGCCGAAATAATTTCGGCAGATAGCATACAAATTTATAAAGGAGTAGATATTGGTTCTGCTAAAGTATCATTGGATGAAATGCAAGGAATACCTCATCACTTAATAAATATCAAAAATCCCGATGAAGAATATAGTGTTTATGAATTTGTAAAGGATTGCAAAGAAAAAATCAATGATATTATAAAAAGAGGAAAAAATATTATAATAGTTGGAGGAACAGGTTTATATATTAAGGCATTAACAGAAAATTATAATTATGCCGAAACTGTAAAAAATCAAGAACTTAGAGAAAAATTAGAAAGATGTCAAACGTGTGAATTAATAGAAATATTAAAATCCTACAACAAACAATTAAAGCATGATGATTTAAACAATAGACAAAGATTAATAAGATATATTGAAATTGCACAAAGTGGTAATACATTTAAAAAAAACAATTTCGATAACAGATTCGTTATTTTTGGACTTTATACAGACAGAGAAATTTTATATGAAAGAATAAATAAACGCATAGACGAAATGGCATGTAAAGGCTTATTGGATGAGGCTAAATTTTTATTAAATGAGTATAATAGCAATTCTCAGTGTTTAAAAGCAATTGGCTATAAAGAATTAATTCCTTATTTCAATGGAGAAAAATCATTAAATGAATGTTTAGAAATACTAAAACAAAGGACTAGAAATTACGCAAAAAGACAAATTACATTTTTTAATCAATTTAAAAATTTAATAAAAATCAAAGTTAATTCAAAACAGCAAGTTATAGAAGATATAATTAAAAATATAGAGGATAAAAATGGATAACTACGAAATAATTTTAAAATGTGAACAAAATTTAAAAGAACAATTTTCAATGTTAGACGACATTGCTTTTTACAATCAAAAAAAAGTGTTAAATGCTTTTAGAAAAAACAACATAGAAACAAGACATTTTTGTGGCTCAACAGGGTATGGGTATAGCGATATTGGAAAAGAAAAACTATCGCAAACGTTTAGCGATGTGTTTAAAACAGAAAAAACATTAGTTTCGCCACTTATAACTTGTGCAACTCAAGCATTAAGCATGACGCTTTTTGGACTTCTTCGTCCCAATGATTTAATGGTATCAGTTACAGGTCCCGTTTATGATACTATGTACGAAAATATACTCGGCATAAAAGGGAAAGACAATGGGAGTTTAAAAGATTTTGGAATAAAATACAAAGAAATTCCACTTGTTGACAACAAAATTGACTTTATTTCTATTAAAAACAATATAAAAAAATTAAAGCCAAAAGTTGTGTTTATTCAACGTAGTAGAGGATATTCATCTAGAAGTGCGTTTTGTGTAGAAGCTATTGGTGAAATAATTAAAATTGTTAAGGAAGTTTCTCCAAATTCAATCTGCGTTGTTGACAACTGTTATGGTGAATTCACTGAAAAGCATGAAGCAACTGAATTCGGTGCAGATTTAATTGTTGGTTCATTAATAAAAAATCCCGGTGGGGGATTAGCACCAACGGGAGCATATGTATCTGGCAAGGCTAAATATGTGGAAATGGTAGAACAGCGTTATACCTGTCCGTCTCTTGGAAATGAAACAGGTTCGTATGAACAAGGATATAGAATGTTTTTCCAAGGGCTTTTTATGGCTCCACACACAACAATTCAAGCAATGAAAGGTGCATATCTTGTTGGCGAAGTTATGAAACACAAAGGATATAATGTGACTCCAAATCAAGATGAAAGAAGTTATGATATTATAAAATCTATTACATTTAACACAAAAGATGAACTTATAAAATTTGTTCAATTAATACAAAAAAATTCACCAATAGATGCGAATGCAGTACCACTTCCTTGGAATATGCCAGGATACAGTGACGAAGTAATTATGGCTGCTGGAACATTTGTTAGTGGGGCAAGTATTGAGCTTAGTTGTGATTCACCAATTAAAGAGCCTTATATTGCATATTTTCAAGGTGGGTTAACATATGAGCATGTAAAATGTTTATGTGAAGATTTATTAAATAATTTTTAATAAAAAAAGGAGAATTGGCAGTTCTCCTTTTTTGTTGCGTCTTTGCAACGACAAAGACCAGCTAACCATATTTGTAAACAAGGCACTGATTTGTTGAGCTTGCGTGTTTTAGCGAGTTATTAAAATTATGATTATTGCTAGTTTTAACTTCTACACTGGAGGACTGCAAGCAAAAACCAAATGTTTTTGTTCCATGTAAAAGAATAAATTTTTTTAGTGTTGCACTAATAATTTCGCCACGAAAAATTTTTTTAGATTTAATAAAATCAATAAAAACTACATTAAACAGACATATTGATTCTACGCAATCTTCAAAAGCATTGGCATATGCCATAACCATAATGTCATAAACAACTAATAGTAAGTTTGAAACTAAATACACAAGCTTAATCTTTTTTATGTCTTCATAATATAATGCCATTGTGTAAAAACAATATATAATCATTGGAATAATGTCCCAAACATTACTTAATGTCACACAACCTACGATTAAAAATAAAGTTACAAATAAAAAAGCAATAAACTTTGGTAATTGTTTTTGCTTATTAAGGTAAATTAAAACAAAAACAAATTGACAACAAGACAACAAAGTAATAATTCCAGCACCCCATGAATTAACAAATATGAAAGTTAATCCATAAATTATGTCTCCTAAAAGCCCTAAAAATAAAAATTTTTTTTTGCTTTTTACCATATAGGAAACACATAAAAAGACTGTCGCTGTCATTCCAAAAATTTGGATAAAAATAAAATTGACATTTGACATAAAAATTAAAAAATCCTTTCAATCGCCAAAAGTATAACCTTGTCACCATAGATTGATTGTTTAGTCTTTTATTAAGCATGCCATTGCGTTTATAGAAAAAACTCCCACATTGCAAACAAGACTTTTGACTTAGATTTCTTATGAAATAATGTTAAGGGTGTCATAAGATGTACTAGGAACCGTGATAATGTTTTAGCCTGTAAATTGTATTTAAACTCGCAACTAGCAAGCGAGAATTTTTAACATGCAACACCAATACAAAATAAGGCGATTATTTTTAGTCCATAAAACACTATAAATCTATGCCTAGCACATAAATAGTATATAACTTTAATATGCTTATTGGCAACTCTAAATATTATAAAAAAAATAGTTCTTTGTAGAACTATTTACATTGTTAAAAGTTTTTCTCTTATTTTTTCCAAAACCTTATTTTCCAATCTTGAAACTTGTACTTGACTCACGCCTAAAACCTTTGCTATTTCGCTTTGTGTTTTATCTCTAAAAAATCTAAGCAAAATTATTTTTTTATCGCGTTTGTCTAAAGACTTAAGCGTTTCTTTTAGTAGTAATGTATCTAACATATCATCATATGAGTTGTCTTGATTAATTCTATCAATTAAAAGTAAACTTTTGGAATCATCTTCAAACGGTGTGTAAATTGAAATTGGCATGATTGCAGAATCCATAATAAACATAACTTCTGCTTCATCAATATCAAAATGTTTTGCTATTTCTACAGGCGTTGGTTTTCTAAAATTTTCTTTATTAAACTCTTCAATATATTTTTTTATTTTTAAGTTGTATGTTTTTATTGTTCTTGAAACCTTGATTGCACCATCATCTCTCATAAATCTTTTTATTTCACCAATCACCATTGGTACAACATATGTCGAAAATTTCACATTAAACTTTTCATCAAAATTATTTATTGCTTTAAGCAGTCCAATAGTCCCTATTTGATATAAGTCATCATATTCAATGCCTTTATGCAAAAATCTTTTAACCAAACTTTTAATTAATGGAGAATTTTCTTCAAAGATAATTGTTTTTGCTTCTTCATCTCCTTCTTTAGCTTTTGCAACTAATTTTAAAAGTTTTTCTTGTTCCACAATTATTCACCAACAGCTATGTTAGATTGTTTTTTAAAAAATTTTTGCATTTTAACAATTAGCCCTTTATTTGTATTGTTTTTTAATTCCAAATTGTCCATAAAACTTTCCATAACAGCAAAACCCATTCCGCTTCTTTCTTCATCTGGCTTTGAAGTGTAAAATGGCTCTTTTGCTTTTTCAAAATCTTCAATACCTATTCCGTTATCAATAACTTCTATTTCAACGCTGTTGTCATAAAGTTTTACTTTTATACAAACATTTCCAGGGATACTAGGGTAGGCATGCACAACACAATTTGTAACAGCTTCTGAAACTGCAGTTTTTATGTCTGTAATTTCATCTAAACTTGGATTTGCTTGAACGCAAAAAGCGGCAACACAAGATCGTGCAAATCCTTCATTAACAGATATAGCCTTAAAGTTTAATTCCATTTCATTAATTAATTTCATATAATTTTCTCCTTAATCTTTTATGATATTTTAGGCATAATGTCATAAAGCCCTGTCATTTTAAAAATTCTTTCTGCGTGTGTAGACGGATTGCAAATAAATATAGGTATTTGTTTATCTTTCATTCTTTTATATCTGCCTATTAATACTCCAATGCCTGTACTGTCCATAAAATCTAATTCTGACAAATCTATTATTATCTGCTTAAATTTCGGCATATCAAATATTTCATCTAAACTAATTCTTGCATGATAAGCTGAATGTTCATCTAACTCACCACTTAAAACTACATATAAAGTGTTTTCATAAATTCTGTGTTTTATTTGCATGCTAAATGCCTCCTTGAAAAGTAGTTTATCATTTTCACTTTTAAAAAAAATATACAAGAATGTTGAAAAGGGTCGAATAATAAGCAACATTTTTACAACTTAAATATAATTTTATGTTGATTTATTTTATAAATTAAAATAGTAAAATAATTAATTGACCAGTAAAAATTTTTTTAAAAAAACGCTTGACAAGTATTTATATTTATAATAATATTGATACTGTCGCAAGGTAGCGGGGTGTAGCGCAGTTGGTAGCGCACGTGGTTTGGGACCATGGGGCCGGGAGTTCGAGTCTCTTCACCCCGACCATTATTTAAGAAGAGGGCCTTTAGCTCAGTTGGTTAGAGCGGTCGGCTCATAACCGATTGGTCCGGGGTTCAAGTCCCTGAAGGCCCACCAACTGCTTTTGTGGCCCGGTA